>JBQGEH010000029.1:0-12289 GCA_052039515.1 Nakamurella sp.
CAGGACAGCAGCGCGGTCAGCCGCGCACCGGATGCCGTCCAGGTCCAGCTGTCGGCGACCCAGCGGCGCCCGGCGGAGCCGTAACGGCGGCGCCGGACGGGGTCGGTGAGCAGCCCCCGGCAGGCGGCGGCGACCGCGTCGCGGTCGCGTCCGTCCACCACCTCCCCGGTGGCCCCCGGTCGCACGGTCTCGGGGGCACCGCCGGAGTCCCCCGCGACGACGGGCAGGCCGGCCGCGGCGGCCTCGAGGAAGACGATGCCCAGCCCCTCGACATCCAGGCCGCCGCCCCGGGTCCGGCACGGCATGGCGAAGACGTCCCCGGCCGCGTAGGAGCCGGCGAGCTCGTCGGCGGGCACGGCACCGGTGACCATCACACTGTCCTGCACGCCGTGCCGGGCGACCAGCGCCCGCAGCCGGGCCTCGTCCGCTCCCCCGCCGACGATCAGCAGCCGCGCGTCCGGGCAGCCGGCCAGCACCTGCGGCCACGCCTCGATGAGCACGTCCTGCCCCTTGCGCCGCACCAGCCGGGACACGCAGACCACCGTCGGCCGGTCGCCGATCCCCCAGCGCGCGCGCAGATCCGCACGCCGCTGCGCATCGGGGGCGAAGGCGGCCGCGTCGACACCGGGCGGCAGGTGTTCCAGCGCGGCGTCCGGCCCCAGGGCGGCGGCGATCCGCGAGCGCGAGTACCGGCTGACGTAGGTGATGACGTCGTTGGTGTGGCCGATCCGGCGCAACAGCTGCCGCGATCCGGGCAGCATCGACCAGCCGACCTCGTGGCCGTGGGTGCTGGCCACGGTCCGCTGGATGCCGTGTCGGCGCAGGGTCGGCGTGAGCAGTGCCAGCGGGGCGGCGGCGCCGTACCAGACGGCGCTGATCCGGTGCTCGGCGATCAACCGGGCGGCGGTCCGGGCGACCGACGGCACCGGCAGCATCAGCGACGTCGGATGCCGGTGCACCGGGTAGGGCTGGGCGGCGTCGAAGGCGTCGGCACCCGGCCAGGCGGGGGCGTACACGACGAGATCCGCCGCGGGAAGGTGGCCGGCCAGTTCGTGGACATAGGACTGGATGCCACCCGCCCGCGGCGGGAAATCGTTGGTGATCAGCAGGGTGCGTCGCATGGTGGCGACCAACCTAACCGGTCACGGGGACCGGTCAGCCGACGCGGTGACCGCTCGCGTTGGGGCCGCCGTAGTTGACCGAGGTCACGTAGACGGGCTTGGACGAGGTCGAGGCGTGCACGATCTGGCCGTTGCCGATGTACATGGCGACGTGGTGCACCGGGGAGTAGTAGGTGACCAAGTCACCCGGCTGGAGCTGGTCCATGGGCACGGACTGCAGTCCGGCCTGGCCGCTGGAGGTCCGCGGGATGGTCACGCCGGCCTGCTTCCAGGCCCACGAGGTCAGCCCCGAGCAGTCGAACTGGTCCGGACCGGCGGCACCGAAGACGTACCGCGAACCGACCTTGGACAGGGCGGCCTCGACGGCGATCTGGGCCTTGCTGTTGGGCGCGCTCACCGCGGGGGCGGCGGCCTTGGGGGCGGCGGCGGTGGAGCTCGCGGCCGCGCTGGTGCCGGCCACCTCCACGTCGTTGGCGGGAGCCTCATCGGCCGGCGCGGCGGCGGCGGCCGCGGCGGCGGCCTGCGCCTCGGCGGCGAGCCGGGCCTGCTCGGCGGCGAGGGCGGCCTGGCGCTCCTGCTCGGTCAGCTGGTCGTAGAGCGCCTGGTACTGGGCGACCTGCGCGTCGAGGGCGGTCTTGGACGCGGCCAGCGACTGCTGGGCGGCGACGGCGTCGGCGTTGGCCTTGACCGCGGCCTGCTGGGCCGCTTCGGCCTCGGTCTTCTTGCTCTCGACGGTGACCGCCGCGGCGTCGGCGGCGGTCTTGGCGTCCCGGGCGTCGGCGAGCATGTCGCTGGTGTCGCCGGCGACCCGGTCCAGCGCGGTGACCGAGTCCAGGTAGTCGTCGGCGGAGTCCGCGGTCAGCAGCGACGACAGCTCGCTCATCCGGGCGCCGCGGAAGCTCGCGTTCGCGAAGGCGCTCAGCTTGCCGGAGTAGGAGTCGACGACGGCCTGGGCGTCGGTGCGCTGCTGCTCGGCGGTCGCCACGGCGGCGGTGGCGTCGGCGACGGCGGCGACGGCGGCGGTCACCGCGGCGGCGGAGGCGTCGACGGCCTCGGCGGCCTGCAGGGACTGCTCGTTGAGGGCCTCGGCCTGCTCGCTGGCCTGGAGCCAGAGCTCCTTGGCGCCGGCCGCGGTGCTCGGCTCGGTGGTGGTCGTCGTGGGATCGGCAGCGGCGGTGAGGACCGGGGCGGTACCGAGGGCGAGGGTGGCGGCGGTCGCGAGGGCGACGGCCGCGACGCCACGCCGGAGGCGGGACACAGCGAGCAAGAGGGGCGAGCCTTTCATCCTTTGGCCGCCTACCGGGTTAGCTGACGGATTCGGGCCAAGGAAGTAGCCCTACCCCCACTCCGCGCCCACACCGGCGGGCGTCCCGGACGCCCGGAGGCGACGGCACGCACGGCACAGCGGACACGCAGAGTGAGCGATTCACCCCAGTAACACCTGGTTCCCCGGTTCGACGCCCGACACGTCGATTCGGCGGTGTCCCACAGCGCCGCCCGACTGGGCCGCGTCGTCTGCAGGTCACGACGAGGTTACGACAGACGATGCATCGGCGCCAGCGACGTTGCCTGTGGTGTGGACAGGTCTGCGTCTCAACCGGGCAGTGATACCCCTGAGCTGCGAGAACGAGTGATCTTGTGATCGAGTTCACTCGTCCGGACGCGGGTCACGGCGATCGCGAACGATGCATGCGCATGAGGCCCGTGAGACCCACCCGTCCGGGGGTGAGGCACCCCCTCAGACTCGCGGATCGGTACCGGACAGGGCCAGCAGGGCCGGTGGGGCCACCGTCCGGGCACCCGCCCGGCGTACCGAGTCGACGATCTCGCGGTCCGCGGTGACTACCAGGAGTACCCGTCCCTGCGGCTCGGCGGCGACCAACCGCCGGATCACGTCGTCGGCGGTGACCCCGGCCGGGGAGTACAGCACCCGCACGCCGCGGAAGTTCATCTGCGGGACCACGACCGACGCACCGTCGAAGACGACGGTCACCTCGAGTCCCGGCGCCACCGTCACCGTCAACGCGGCCAGGTGGCGCACCAACCGGTCCCGTTGCTCGGCCAGCGTGAGCTGCGGCCAGCCGGTCTTGCTGACGTTGTAACCGTCCACCACGAGGTGGGCGCGGGGCAGGGCGAGCAGGCCGGCCAGGCTCGCGGTGTCACCGACCGGCGCGAGGACCGGCGCCCGCAACGCACCGGCGACCCGTTCGGCCGGGTCCGGGCCACCGGTGGTCAGCCGCCATTCGCGGCGCAGTCCGCGGGCGGCCAGGTCCAGCGTGTCCAGCAGGAGCTCGACCCGGCGGTGGGCGGCGTCCCGGTCGGCGCGGTCGGCGGCGCGGGTGGTCTCCAGCTGCTGCTGCAACCGGTCGGCCCGGGCCTGTTCCTGCGCCTGACGTTCGCGGGCGTTGCGCAGCTCGGCCTGCACCCGGTCGTGGGCCACCCGCAGCACCTTGAGCTCGGCGCCGGCCCGCTCCTCGGCGGCCGCCGCGTCGTCGCGGGCGGCGCGCAGCGCGGTCCCCTGCTCGCGCAGCCGCTGCCGCAACCGGTCCACGGTGTCGCCGTCGGCGGCCGGGGCGGACGGGGCCGGCGGCGGCTCGGGCAGCGACGCGGCGGCGGCCCGTGCCCGGGCCACCGGTCGGCGGGCGGCGGTGAGCTCGGCGGTCAGCCGGGCCACCTCCGCGCGCAACGCGGCCAGCTCGTCGGCGGGGGCGGACCCGGTGCGAGCGGTGAGCTCGGCCAGGAGATCCGCGGCCGCCGGGTGCTCCCACAGCTCGGCCGCCGCGGCCCGTTCCGTCAGGTCACCGTCGCCGGCCGGATTGACACCGCGGGCCCGCACCCATTCCGAGACCTCGGCCCGGAAGGCGGCGTCGGTGTCCAGCGCCTGCTGCAGCGCGGCGGCACCGAGCGCCGCGCGTCGGGCCGGCCGGAACCGCGCCACCGGACGCAGCGCGGCCGGGATCCGCTCCGCCGGCAGCGCGCCGAGAGTCTCCGCGGCCCACCGCAGCAGCGTCCGTTGGACGGCGTCCGGGGTGGTCATCGCGGATCGGTGTCCTTTCGAACGTGTGTCGCAGGGGCACTGTCGGTGGTGCTCCCTACGGTATCCACCGTGACGACCGGCGCGACCCTCCAACAGGCCTTCTCCGACCTCGGGGAGCCGCTGTCCGAGGTCACCTTCGTCGTGGTCGACCTCGAGACGACCGGCGGCTCGGCCAAGGAAGCCGACGGCATCACCGAGATCGGCGCGGTCAAGGTCCGCGACGGCGAGCGCCTCGGCGAGTTCGCCACCCTGGTCGATCCCGGGCGGGCCATCCCGGCCCAGATCACCATGCTCACCGGCATCACGAACGCGATGGTCTACGACGCCCCGCGGATCGAGGCGGTGCTGCCGGCGTTCCTGGAGTTCCTCCGCGGGGCGGTGCTGGTCGCGCACAACGCGCCGTACGACGTCGGCTTCCTCAAGCACGCCTGCGCCCGGCACGGCCTGCGCTGGCCCGCCCCGGCGGTGCTGGACACCGTGCAGCTGGCCCGCAAGGTCCTGACCAGGGAGGAGGCGCCGAGTGTGCGGCTGGGGGCGTTGGCCCCGCTGCTGCACGCCACCGTCACCCCGGACCACCGCGCGCTGCACGACGCGCAGGCGACCGTGGACGTGCTGCACGCGCTGCTCGAACGGGTCGGCTCGCTCGGCGTGCACACCCTCCCCGAGCTGGTCGACGTGACCAGGGACCTCAGTCCGGCCCGGCGACGCAAACGGCACCTGGCCGACCGGCTGCCCTCGGCGCCCGGGGTGTACCTGTTCCGCGGCCGCCGCGACGAGGTGCTCTACGTCGGCACCTCCGGCGACCTGCGTCGGCGGGTCCGTTCCTATTTCTCCGCGGCGGAGAACCGGGCCCGCATCAAGCAGATGGTGGCGCTGGCCGAACGGGTCGACCACGTGCGCTGCGCGCATCCGTTGGAGGCCAACGTCCGCGAGCAGCGGCTGATCGCCGCGCATCAGCCGCCCTACAACCGCCGGTCCCGGCAGCCCGCCCGGGCGTCCTGGATCACCCTCACCGACGAGGCGTTCCCGCGGATGAGCATCGTGTCGTCACCGGACGGGACGGCCCGACGCGGGCCCCGGGTGCTGCTCGGGCCGTTCCGCACCCGGCAGGCCGCCGAGCTGGCCCTGGAGGCGGTGTCCAGCGTGCTGCGGCTGCGGCGGTGCAGTCAGCGCATCCGCCGCCGCGCCCCCGACGGCACCCCCTGCGCGCTCGCCGAGCTCGGGCGGTGCGGGGCGCCGTGCGCCGGCCGGGAGTCCGTCGACGAGTACGCCGTCCACGTGCGGGCCTTCACCGACACGGTCGCCGGCCGGCCCACCCCGGTCGTCGACCGGCTGCTGGAGCGGCTGGACACGCTGGCCGGGGCCGGCCGGTTCGAGGACGCCGCCCGGCAGCGGGACCGGACGGTGGCCCTGGTCAAGGGGCTGCACCGGCGGCAGCGGCTGGGCGCGCTGGCCGCGGTGCCGCAGCTGGTCGCGGCGGCCCGCGACGGCAGCGGCGGCTGGTGGCTGGTGGTCGTGCGGCACGGCCGGCTGGCCGCGTCCGGGCACGCGCCGTGCGGCGTCAACCCGATGCCGGTGATCGAGCTGCTGGTGGCGTCGGCGGAGACGGTGCTGCCGGGCGACGGCCCGCTTCCGGCGTCCGGCCCCGAGGAGGTCGGCACGCTGCTGCGGTGGCTGGAGGCCCCCGGCGTACGGCTGGTGGCGATCGACGGCGAGTGGTCGTCACCGATCGGCGGGGCGGGGCGGCACCGGTGGGCGCTGGACCGGCCTGACCGGGCCCCCGACCGGCCGTGGCGGCAGTGATAGACATGTCCGATGATCACCGTCATCGTCGAGATCGAGGTCGAGGCCGACCTGATCCCGGAGGCCGCCCAGCGGATCGCCGACCTGCCGGGGGTGGACCAGGTCTACTCCTGCGCGGGCGACGTCGATCTCATCGTGCTGGTCAAGCTGCCCGACCACGAGGCGATCGCCGATCTGGTGCCGGGCCACATCAGCAAGGTGCCGGGGGTCAAGCGGACCACCACGCACATCGCCTTCCGCTCCTACGCCAGCCGCGACAGCGAGGACGCCTTCTCGATCGGCAGCTGACCGGCTCAGGCCGGGGACGCCGCCGCCGCCTCGCGGGAGACCGCGATCCAGCGGTCCAGCAGTGCCGCCGCCCGGCCGCTGGTCAGCGCCTCGTCGGCGGCGGCCAGGCCGGCCGTGAGATCGGCGTCCAGGTCGTCGGTCAACCCGCGGTGCGCGGCCAGCGCGGCCGCCGCGTTCAGCGTGACCGCGTCGCGGACCGGCCCGGTCTCCCCCGCCACCAGCCGACGGACGACGTCGGCGTTGAACGCCGCCTCGCCCCCGCGCAGGTCGTCGGCCGTGGCCGGAGCGATGCCCAACCGACGCGGATCGACCGCGGTGACGTCGACGGCGCCGTCCCGGACCCGCCAGACGGTGGAGGTCGTCGTGGTCGTCAGTTCGTCCAGCCCGTCGTCGCCGCGGAACACCAGCGCCTCGATGCCGCGCACGGCCAGCACGTCGGCCATCAACGGGGCCAGCGGCAGGCTGCCGCAACCGACCGCGGCGGCGGCGGGTTGGGCCGGGTTCGTCAGCGGGCCGAGGATGTTGAAGAAGGTGGGCACCCCGAGCTCGCGGCGGGGGCCGGCGGCGTGGCGCATCGAGGGGTGGAAGGCCGCAGCGAAGCAGAACCCGATGCCGACCTCCTGCACGCACCGCCGGACCGCGTCCGGGGACAGGCCGATGGTGACGCCCAGGGCCTCCAGCACGTCGGCGGCGCCGGTCATCGACGACGACCCCCGGCCGCCGTGCTTGACCACAGTCGCGCCGGCCGCGGCGGTGACCAGGGCGGCCATCGTGGAGATGTTGACCGAGTTGGAGTTGTCGCCCCCGGTGCCGACGATGTCGACCGCCCGGTCCGGGACGTCGAAGCGGCGGGCGGAGGCCAGCATCCCGTCGGCGAGACCGCTGACCTCGGTGGCGGTCTCCCCCTTGGCCCGAAGGGCGACCGCGAAGCCGGCGATCTGAGCGCCGGTGGCCTCGCCGGCCATGATGCGGCCCATCGCCCAGGTGCACTCGGCGGCGGTCAGGTCCCCACCCGCCATCAACCGGCGCAGCAGCGCCGGCCAGTTCGTGGGGACGGTGGTGGCGTCGGTCACCGGACGGGCAGGGCGCGCAGCACCTTGGCCACGGTCTCGCCGGCGGTCACCGGGTCCAGCGGGTCCACCAGGACCTCCTCGGCCTTCGACCAGGTGGCCAGCCCCCGGTCGGCGGCGCGGCGCACGGCCAGGATCACCGGCGGCGGATCGGCGGCCTCGTTGTGGATCTGACGGCAGATCCCCATCCCGCCGGTGGGCTGCGCCTCACCGTCGAGCACGACCACGTCGGCGGTCCGCGCGTCGATGGCCATCAGCACCTCGGCCACGCCCTCGCACTCCAGGAACGAGACCCGCGGCAGATCGGCGGCCGGCCGGCGACCGATGGCGGCGATCAGCTCCTCCCGCACCGAGGCGCGGTGGCTGTAGACCAGAATCGTGGGACCGGACACAGGAGCATCGTAGGGGAACCGCTCCACGCGGCGCCGCGCCGCCACCCGCGCGGGCATCTTCTGATTTCTCAGTCCATAATCCATGTGTGACCACTGTGCAGACGCCGCCGCCCGGCAACCTGAGCTCCCGTATCCACACGCTGAACCGGCCCAACATGGTCAGCGTCGGCACGGTCGTCTGGCTCGCCAGCGAGCTGATGTTCTTCGCCGACCTGTTCGGCATCTACTTCACCGCCAAGGCCACCTCCGAGGAGTGGCCGCTGCACGAGCTGAACGTCGTCTACGCGACGATCTTCACCGCGATCCTGGTCGCGAGCTCGTTCACCTGTCAGCTGGGCGTGTTCGCCGCCGAGCAGGGCGACGTCATCCGGCTCCGCTTCTGGTACGGCATCACGTTCATCATGGGCCTGATCTTCGTCTGCGGACAGGCCTACGAGTACTACCACGCGGTCACCACCGAGGGCATGACGCTGTCCTCGGACGCCTACGGCACCGTCTTCTACCTCACGACCGGCTTCCACGGCCTGCACGTCATCGGCGGTCTGGTGGCCTTCCTGCTGCTCATGCAGCGCACCCGGCTGAGCAAGTTCACGCCGGCCCAGGCCACCTCGGCGATCGTCGTGTCCTACTACTGGCACTTCGTGGACGTCGTCTGGATCGCGCTGTTCGCAACGATCTATATCGTGAAGTAGTTCCCCGGACATGAGTTCCCCACGGCACTCCCGCACTGCATCCGCACCCCCCTCGATCCCGGTAGTGATCAAGGCAGTCGGCTGCACCACCGCTCCGCCCGCACGACCCGCCGCAACGACTGCAGACGAGGTGTCCCCATGAAACGGCCTACGCTCCCCCCACGGGTGCGCATCCGCGCGCGCAGCACGTCACAACGCCGCCTGCGCGGCGCGTTGACGCTGCTGATCGCGCTGGTCGGCTTCGGTTTCCTGTTCTCCGCCATCACCCCCGCGCCGAACGAGGCCGAGGCGGGTGCGGTCGACGAGACCGCCATCGCCGCCGGCGCCGCGCTCTACGCCAACAGCTGCATCACCTGCCACGGCGAGAACCTGCAGGGCGTCACCGACCGCGGCCCGTCGCTGATCGGCGTCGGCCAGGCGGCCACCTACTTCCAGGTCGCCAGCGGCCGGATGCCGATGGCCGACAACACCGCCCAGGCCCCGCGCAAGGCCCCCTTCTTCGACCCGCTCGAGGTCCAGCAGCTGGGTGCCTACATCCAGGCCAACGGCGGCGGCCCGCAGGTTCCCACCGCCCCGGACGGCACCAGCGCCACCATCCGCGACAACGCCGCGGTCGCCAAGGGCGCCGAGCTGTACCGCCTCAACTGCGCCTCCTGCCACAACTTCACCGGTAAGGGCGGCGCCCTGTCGCAGGGCAAGTACGCCCCCGACCTGGGCCCGGCCACCGACTCCGAGATCTACGCGGCCATGCTGTCCGGCCCGCAGAACATGCCGAAGTTCTCCGACGGCCAGCTGACCCCGGACGAGAAGGTCGCGATCGTCACCTACGTACAGAGCGCCAAGGCCTCGATGGATCCGGGCGGCTACGGCCTGGGTGGTTTCGGCCCGGTGTCGGAGGGCTTCTTCGCCTTCATCGTCGGGATGGGTCTGATCGTCGGCGTCATGCTGTGGATGGGAGCGCGGGCATGAGCGGCCACGCGACGGACGGCGAGGTCTCGCAGGTGACGACCCCGACCGACGAAGAACTGCGCAACATGTCCCGTGAGGACCTGGCCCGCCTCGGCGCCCGCCTCGACGGTGTCGAGCTGGTCGAGTACGGCCCGCGCTACGTGCCGGGCAGCCCCGCGGACAAGAACGCCGAGCGCGCGGTCTCCAAGTGGTTCGTGCTGACCGCCGTGTTCGGCGTGCTCACCGCCGTCGTGTTCATCTGGTGGCCGCAGCAGTACCAGACCTGGACGTCGGACACGCAGTGGCAGTACGCCCTGTACAACCCGCTGCTCGGTCTGACCCTGGGTCTGACCATCCTCTGCCTGGGCGTCGGTGTGGTCGGGATCGCGCGGCGCATCATGCCGCACGAGCTGGCCATCCAGCAGCGCCACGACGGCCTGTCGAACGAGGTCGACCGGCGCACGCTGGCCGGCGAGCTCACCGACGTCGGTGACAAGTCCGGTCTGATCAAGCGGCGCGGCATGCTCAAGGGCTCGCTGCTGCTGGCCGGTGGTGGCCTGACCGTCGCGGCGGCCGTGCCGGTGCTCGGCGGGTTCATCAAGAACCCGTGGGCCGAGGGCGACGAGTCGCAGCTGTGGGTCACCCCGTGGGCGCCGGCCGCCGACGGCACCAAGGTCCGCCTCGTCGGCCAGGACGGCACCCCGGTGCGTCCGAGCGACATGGCCGCCGGCGCGATGATGACCGTCTTCCCGGGTGTCCCGGGTGGGGCCAAGGCCTCCGACGCGCCGGTCATGCTCTTCCGGCTGCGCTCGAACGAGCCGGTCAAGGTGCGTGAGGGCCACGAGTCGTTCCGGTTCGGCGACTACTACGCCTACTCCAAGATCTGCACGCACGTCGGCTGCCCGGTCTCGCTCTACGAGCAGCAGACCGGCCGCATCCTGTGCCCGTGCCACCAGTCGCAGTTCGACGTGAACGACGGCGCCCGCCCGGTCTTCGGGCCGGCCGGCCGACCGCTCCCGCAGCTGCCGATCACCCTCGACGATGAGGGGTACTTCATCGCCGTCAGCGATTTCACCGAACCCGTGGGGCCCGGTTTCTGGGAGAACAAGGGGAGATACGAATCATGAGCCGACTCACGACGGCGACGGCGCCGACCAAGCCGTCGTTGGTGGCGAAGCAGCTCGACGAGGTGGACGTCCGGTACCACGGCGCCCGCCCGCTGCGGACCCAGATCTTCAACAAGGTCTTCCCCACCCACTGGTCGTTCCTGCTGGGTGAAGTCGCGATGTACAGCTTCGTCATCCTGCTGCTGTCGGGCGTCTACCTGACGCTGTTCTACGACGCGTCGATGGCGGAGACGGTCTATCAGGGCGTCTACGACAAGCTGCGCGGCGTCCCGATGTCGGTGGCCTACGCCTCCTCGCTGGACATCTCCTTCGAGGTCCGCGGCGGTCGGCTGATCCGGCAGATCCACCACTGGGCGGCGCTGCTGTTCCTGGCGTCGATGATGCTGCACATGATGCGGGTGTTCTTCACCGGTGCGTTCCGCAAGCCGCGTGAGGCCAACTGGGTCATCGGTGTGCTGCTGCTGGTGCTGGGCATGGCCGAGGGCTTCATGGGCTACTCGCTGCCGGACGACCTGCTCTCGGGCACCGGCCTCCGCGCGGTCAGCGCCTTCCTGCTGTCCATCCCGGTCATCGGCACCTGGATCCACTGGGCCGCCTTCGGTGGCGACTACCCGGGCGAGATCATCATCGGCCGGTTCTACAGCCTGCACATCCTGCTGATCCCGGGCATCATCCTGGCCCTCATCGCGGTGCACGTCGGTCTGGTGTGGTTCCAGAAGCACACCCAGTTCGCCGGGCCGAAGGCCACCGAGAACAACGTCGTCGGCGTCCGCGTCATGCCGGTGTTCGGCCTCAAGGCGACCGGCTTCTTCGCCATCGTCGCCGGTATCACCGTCGTCATGGCCGGTGTCTTCCAGATCAACCCGATCTGGCTGCTCGGGCCGTACAACCCGTCCCAGGTGTCGGCCGGTGTGCAGCCCGACTTCTACATGGGCTTCCTCGACGGCATGGTCCGCATCTGGCCGGCGTGGGAGATCCACAACCTGTTCGGGCGGTACCAGATCCCGGCGGTGTTCTTCCCGGCCATTGTCGGCGCGACCGTGCTGATGATCCTGGTGTCGGCGTATCCGTGGATCGAGCGCAAGTTCACCAAGGACAACGCGCTGCACAACATCCTGCAGCGGCCGCGGGACGTCCCGGTCCGCACCTCGCTGGGTGCCGCGTTCATCGCCTTCTACGTGATGAACCTGATCATGGGCGCGAACGACATCATCGCGCTGAAGTTCGACATCTCGCTGAACGTCATGACCTGGATCGGCCGGGTCGGCTCGTTCGTCGCACCGATCCTGGTGTACATCCTCGTGTACCGGATCTGCCTCGGCCTGCAGCACGCCGACCGGGCGGTCCTTGAGCACGGCATCGAGACCGGCATCATCAAGCGGCTGCCGCACGGTGAGTTCATCGAGGTGCACCAGAGCCTCGACGGTGTCGACAGCCACGGTCCCCCGATCCCGCTGGCCTACCAGGGCGCGTCGGTGCCGAAGCGGATGAACCAGCTCGGCTCGGCCGGCCACGCCGTCAAGGGTGTGTTCAAGCCCAAGGACGACCGTGGTCACCTCGAGGCCGGTCCGGATCTCGGTGGCGAGAACTCCCCCATCGCCAACGCGAAGAACACCACCAAGACGCTCGAACGCTGACCGTCCCGCACCACCCGGAACCGCCGCTCCCCCACCGGGGGGGGGGGTTCCGTCGTTTCGGGGGTGGGTGTGGCGCGGGCCGCTGCACTTAAAGCACCGCCTTCGCATCAGCTCTGTCACCGGAGCACCTGTGGAACAGGTGCGCAACTGACACAGCGGGTGCGAAGGCGTCGG
>JBQGEH010000030.1:0-1547 GCA_052039515.1 Nakamurella sp.
CGGTCACCGGCCACCGGCAGGGGCACGCAGCGCAGCCCCGGCCTGAGCTGGCGTACCGCCCGGACCAGCCGCTCGTACCGTGGGTGGGCCACGATGAGGCGCATCCCGGCGGCGTCGGTGATGCGGGTGATGCGGGCCGCCGCCACCTGCGGCGACTCGCCCATCGGACGCATCGGCAACGCGGACACGCTGCCGGCGGCCAGCATGATGCCGAACGCGCCGAGCCACAGGTCGGGGCCGGTGGGCGTGAGCAGCCCGACCCGGTCTGCGGGACGGACACCGGCGGCGACCAGGCCACGTCCGGCGGCGACGGCCCCGCGATACAGCTGCGCTGCGGTCAGCCGCTGCGACACACCCGGGAACACCCAGCCGGTGTCCGGTGCCGCGACGGCCAACCGACGCAGGGCGTCGGGCAGCGTCGCGCCCTCGATCCGCGCGGGTTGCGGCGGGTTGACCGGCCCGTGTACCGGTGCCGGGATGGCCACCGGCAGCCGGTCCCAGCCGTGCACCACCATGCCTGCGGCCCGCACCACCGGACCGGCGACCCTCAGGCCGGCGCAGACGCGGGCGACGAGCGGAAAGACGATCTCACCGGTGAGTTGTGCCAGCGTCGACCCGACGCAGTAGTGCGGGCCGACGCCGAGGGTCAGCGACCGGGGCGGCTCCTGGGCGACGCCGTCGGCGCTGACCGGGGCGAACCGGAACGGGTCGAAACGATCAGGATCGGGGTACTGGCGCGGATCGCGGGCCGCCGCGGCCACCTGCACGACCACCATGCACCCCTGCGGCAGACGCACCCCGCCGAGGGTGGTGGGTCGGGTCACCCACCGGCCGGTCATCTTGGCCGGCGGGTCGTAACGCAGCACCTCGCGGGTGAACGCCGACGCCAGGTCCGGCCGGTCGCGCAGCAGGGCGGCGAGGTGCGGCTGTTCGGCCAGCAGGAACACCCCCGTGCCCAGCATCGCCGCCGATGTCTCGTTGCCGGCGCCCAGCAGGAAGGTGACGTTGTCGACGAGGCCCTCGACGTCCTCCGCCGGCCACCCTCCGACCAGGTCGGCGGTGAGGTCCGACCGCGGTCCGGCCGTGGCCCCGAGCAGGCGGTCTCGCAGATAGTCGCGCAGCTCGTGGACGGCGGCGTCGGCTGCCGTGAGATCCGTTCCCGGCGGGTTGAAGTCGTTGGCGTCCATCACCGCCGTCGACCAGTGCCGTAGCCGCGGCAGGTCGGACTCGGGAAAGCCGAGCAGGGCGGCGAGCAGCGCCATCGGCAGGTGCAGCAGGTCGTCGGTGACGTCCACCCGTCCGTCGCGTGCGGCCCCGACGAGCCTGCGTACGTACCGTTGGCAGAGCTGTTCCATCTGCGGGCGGTGCCGGGTCAGCTGTTTCGGCCCGAACAGCTGCACCAGCAGCCGGCGGGCCGGCTGGTTGTCCGGCGCCTCCTGGTGGTTGAGCCCGTTGTATATGGAGGAGACCGAGGGGTGGTCGCGCCAGGTGGGCCACGACTGGTCCGCCCACACCGTGTCGCACACCCGGAACACGTCCGGGTTCCT
>JBQGEH010000031.1:0-2754 GCA_052039515.1 Nakamurella sp.
CGGTCCGGGAGACCGACGCCGCCCTCGTCCTCATCACCCACGACACCCGCATCGCCGCCTACTCCGACCGCGAGATCGTCGTGCGGGACGGCCGCACCTCCGAGACCCGGTCCGCGGCGTGAGCGAGCAGACGCAGGACCGGCGACCCGGGACCGGTGGACATCCCACGCCCATGGCGCGGCCCGGGCCGCGGGTCGTGCTGTCGTTGCGACTGGCCGGGCGCTTCCTCCGGGGTGGGGATCTCACCGACCGGGTCCGGGCGCTGCTCACCGTAGTGGCCATCGGGCTGAGCGTCTCCGTCGTGCTGTTGACCCTGGTGGCCTTCGCCGCCCTGACCGACCGCGAGAACCGCGCCGATGCGCTGACTCCCCGGTACGTCCAGTCGCCCTGGAGCGCGGATCCCGACCCGACGGCGACGCCGCAGGACAGCGGACGTCCATTCTGGGTGGACGTCCAGGAACAGCCCTACCGGGGGCAGCCGATCACGGTGGTCACCATCGCCCAGCCGGTCGGTGCGCCCACCGACCTGCCGCTGCCACCCGGGGCCGACACCGTGCCGGAACCCGGCCAGGCCGTCGTGTCCCCGGCCCTGGCTCGACTCCTGGCCTCCCCCGATGGCACCGACTTGCGGACCCGGCTCCCGGAGACCGTCGTCGGCACCTTGACCGACGACGGCCTGCTCGACGACGCGGACCTGCGGGCCTACGTCGGCGTCACCAAGACCTTCGAAGCCGGCGAGTCGGGTCGGTTCCTCACCGCCACCGGGTGGGGTAACGGCACCCTGCCGAACGAGCTGCGCCCCGGGGCGACGCTGCGCATCATGATGCTCGCTGGCGTCGTCGTGATCGTCACTCCGCTGCTGGTGCTGATCGGTCTGCTGGGACGTCTGGGCGGCCCGGCACGCGAACGCCGACTGGCCACCCTGCGACTGCTGGGCGCCCCCGCGTCGATGGCCCGGGCCGTGGCGGGCATCGAGGCCGCACTGCTCGGACTGGCCGGGGCCGCCCTGGCCGTGGCGGCCTTCCCGCTGATCACCCGGGTCATCGTCGGCCTACCCCTCGACGGGGTCCCGCTGTCGGCCCGTTCCTTGACGCTGGATCCACTCGTGGTGATCGCCGCCGCCGCCGCGGTCGGCATCTTCTCTGCCCTGGCCGGCGTCATCGGCGTCGGTCGGCCCACCGCCGCCCAGTGGGCGACCGCCCGCCGGACCGGGAACCGCCCACCGCGCTGGTGGCCGGGGGTGGCCACGCTCGGTGCCGGGCTCCTGCTGCTCGCGGCCGGCCTGACCAACGGCGGCCTGTACGCGAACTCCCGGATGCTGCTGGCGCTGTGCGCCGGCCTGGCCCTGACCCTGGTGTCGGTGGCCTCGCTGGCCGGACCGGCCGTGACCATGGTCGGTCGATGGGTCCGGCCGCGCGGCCCCGTCTGGACCCTGGCCGCCTCGCGGATCGCCGCCGACCCGCGGGCCCGCGCCGCCACCGTCGCCGGAGTCGGCGTGGTGCTGGCCGGAGCCATCGCCCTGCAGGCGGTGCTCGCCCTGGTGGCCGCGGACCGCACGGCGCCTGGCGGATCGACCGCTCCGGCCTACCGCATTTTCCTCACTCCTAACCAACCCGACCTGACGGTCGGCGACAGTGCGGGAGTAGTGGACACTCTGTCTTCCGCCAGCGGGGTCGAGGACGTCACAGGTGGGTTCTTCCTCAGCGGCGAGTTCGGCACTGGCGTCGTCGAGCGACCGGAGGGTTCTCTCGATATGTCCCAGACCATCAACATCATGATCGCGCCGTGTGCGGCCATCCCCGAACGACCGGCTTGCCAGGATGGGGACGTCTTCGCCATAGATCAATCAGCAATCGTCGGCGTGGCCGGCTCGATACCACCAACCGGCTCGATCGTGCGAGTCACTAGTGACGAAGGCAGCGCGGACTGGACGGTCCCCGCCACCACTGCGACGGTCACCCTGGAAGCGGACCTTCGCAACTCCACGCCGTACAACCTGTTCGTCACCCCCGGCGCGCTCGGATCGCTGGCCGACCTCCCGGCGTCGGCCGCGTCCATCGACTTCCGCGTCTTCGGCCCGGCATCGACGGAGACGGCCGATCAACTCCGAGCGGCGTTGACCGCGCAGGGGTGGCGGGTCCAACTCGACAGCACGGCGGAAGCCACCGGCGCCCGCGGGAACCTGCTGGCCGTCGGCCGCGCCGGCCTGGCCGGCACCGCCGGACTGACCCTGCTGGCCGCCCTCGGCGGTCTCCTGGTGTTGACGTTCGCCCAGGTCAACCGCAATCGTCGCGCGGTCGCCCTGGCCCTCGCCGCCGGTGTTCCACGAACAGTGCTGCGCCGGTCCTTCGTCGTCGAGGCCGCGGTCAGTGCGGCAGCGGTCGTGCCGATCGCCACCGCGGTCGCGTACGGCTTGGCCGCGGTCCTGACCAGGCTGGGTCGACCGGCGACCGACCTGCCGAGCATCGGGGTCACGGCCGCGTTGGCTCTCGGCGCCACGACAGTGACCGTGCTCGCCGCCTGGCTCGCGGCGACGCTCGCGGTCCGCACCGTGGACGTCACCGACCTGCGCACCGGCTGACCGGCGATGAGCGACGCCACCGACCCGCCCCCCGGCTCCAGCCGGACGCTCGACCGCACATCGCAGGATGTGCGCCTCGCCGTGCGCCTGGCGGTGCCCCGCGGCCGGGCCGGGACGCTCCGGTGCGCCCTGGTCGTCGTCGGGATCGCCGGCTGCGTGGCGGTGCTGCTGTT
>JBQGEH010000032.1:0-2036 GCA_052039515.1 Nakamurella sp.
GTGGACCGACACCGCCGGCGGCCGGGTCTGGGCCAGCAGCAGGTACCGGCCCGTCGGGTCGACGGTGACGTCCAACGCCCGCCCGGGCAACCGGACCGGGTCGTCGACCCCGGCGACGGTGCCGGTCGCCGGGTCCAGCCGCACCGGGTACAGCCACTGGCCGTCCGGATGGTCGGGGTCGGGCGCGCCGCAGCTCACGTACAGCACCGGCAGCGTCGGGTGGGCGCACCCGGACTGAACGTCCTGCGGCAACGACAGCGTGCCGCGCCGGGTCAGCGTGACGTCGTCGAGCGCCCAGTGCGTCAGGGTGCGGCCCGCTCCGACGTACAGCGCGGCGGCCGGTCCGCTCAGCACGCGGCTGCCGCGGGAAGCGCGACGACCGCGTCGATCTCGACCTTGACCTCGCGCAGTCCGGCAGCGACCACCGTGCGGGCGGGGGGCGCGGCGCCGGCGAGCAGCGGGGTGAGGACGTCGGTGTAGGCGGCGTTGAAGGCGGGCAGGTCGGCGAGATCGGCCAGGTAGACCGTGATCTTGACGGCGTCGGCCAGCCGCCCGCCGGCTGCCGCCACGATCGTCGCGAGATTGCCCAGCGTGCGGCGGGTCTCGATGCCGGCGTCGGACGGCTCGTACCGGCCGTCCGCATCCCGGGGTACCTGGCCGGAGACGAACAGCAGATCGCCGATCCGGACGGCGTGGGAGTAGGTCCCGGCCGGCGGGGGCGCCCCGGGGGCCGTGATCGCCTGTCGCACGCGCGTCCTCCCTGACGGATGTCCCGGTCGAGGAGACCGTGTCCGGCAACGGGTCCGGCCGACCCGGGGTGCCCAATCTGTCAGCCGCCCCGTCGACCGACAAGCGACAGTTGCTGCCGGGTGCGGTGAAGCATCGCTAACGTGCCGGCGGCCGCCACACTTGACCCTGACGCGACG
Organism: Nakamurella sp.; assembly: GCA_052039515.1. Classification (GTDB taxonomy): domain Bacteria; phylum Actinomycetota; class Actinomycetes; order Mycobacteriales; family Nakamurellaceae; genus Nakamurella. The sequence goes on from JBQGEH010000032.1 coordinate 927, forward strand.
TCAGGCTGCAGGCTGATCCCGGAGCCGGCACCCGCCGGTTCCGTCGAGAGCGGAGACGTGGCATGGGGCAGCGGCGGTACACCGTCGGCGAGGTCGCTCACCTCGCCGGGGTCACCGTGCGCACCCTGCACCACTACGGCCAGGTCGGACTGCTCGTCCCGGGTGAGCGGACCGGGGCGGGCTACCGGCTCTACACCGACGACGACCTGGACCGGCTGACCCGGATCCTCTACTACCGGGATCTGGGGTTCGCCCTCGACGCCATCGCCGACCTGCTGGACCCCGCCGGGGCGCCGTCGGACCCGCACGCCCACCTGCGCCGCCAGCACGAACTGCTGACCGCGCGGCTGGCGCGGGTGCAGGCGATGGTCACCGCCATCGAGAAGGAACTGGAGGCTGCCGTGAGCGGCATCGAACTGACCGCCGAGGAGAAGTTGGAGATCTTCGGCGAGACCTACGACCCGGCCTACGAGGTCGAGGCCGAGCAACGCTGGGGTGACACCGAGATGTGGCGGCAGTCCCAGCAGCGGACGAAGTCGTTCAGCAAGGACGACTGGCGCCGCGTCAAGGCCGACACCGACGCGTTGAACGCGCGGATGGTCGAGACGTTCCGGTCGGGGGCGGCCCCCGGGTCACCGGAGGCCGACGCCGTCGCCGAGGCGCACCGGGCGTCGATCGAGGTCTTCTACGACTGCGGCTACGACATGCAGCGCCACCTCGCCGACATGTACCTGGCCGACGAGCGGTTCACCAGGACCTACGAGGACCTCGCCCCGGGCCTGACGCAGTGGCTGCGCGACAGCATCCACGCCAACGCCGACCGGGCCGGCGGGGTCTGAGCACGCGGCGGGGCCCCGGATGTCCTCGGGGTCCCGCCGCACAGCAACGGCACAGCGACACCCCCGGGACGCCACAGCGCCCGGGACCACAGTCGGACCATGACGACGACGGGCCCGCTGGCGCACCTCTCCCCGGAAGCGCGTCGCCGGACCGTCACCTTCCTGGCGGTCGGCACCGTCAGCACGATCGCGTATTTGGGCCTGTACGCCGCACTCCGGGCGGTGCTGACCGCGGGCACCGCCAACCTGGCGGCCCAACTGGCGACCACCG
>JBQGEH010000033.1:0-2192 GCA_052039515.1 Nakamurella sp.
CGACGCCCGGACGCAGAACACCCGCGCCGCGTCGGCCTCGGCCTCGACGGCCTCGTCGGTGTCGCTGTCGCCGGTGGCGGCGAACGCGAGCCACGCCCCGGCCAGGTCGCCGGTCGCGTACTCCCGCCGCTCCCAGACGACTTCGCCGGAAGCCGCGAGATCGCCCAGCTCGTCGCAGACCCACGGGGCGACGACGGTCACCACGGCGCCGGCCTCCAGCGCCGACCCGACCTTGCGCCAGGCCACCGGTCCGCCGCCGACGACGACCACGCGCCGTCCGGCCAGCGACAGGTGCAGCGGGAGCAGGGGATGCATGGGTTGTCAGACGCCTTCGAGAGAGTTCTTCGTCTTGCGAATGTAGACGGCCCAGGTGACGGCGAAGCAGATCGCGTAGAAGACGATGAACGACACGTACGCGGCGTTGGCGCTCCTGGTGGCCAGGAACGACTGCCGGAACGCGAGGTTCACCAGCACGCCACCGAGCGCCCCGATCGCTCCGGCGACGCCGATCAGCGCCCCGGACAGCCGCTGGGACTCGATCGCCGCGGCCGTCAGGTCCATGCCGCCCTCGACCTTGCGGGCCGCCTTCGCCTGGAAGATGGCCGGGATCATCTTGTAGACCGAACCGTTGCCGATGCCGGAGAAGACGAACAGCAGGATGAAGCCGGCCAGGTACAGCGGCATCGTCTGGTTCAGGGCCGCGATCAGCACCACCGTCGCCCCGAGCGCCATCGCCACGAAGTTGACGAAGGTGACGCGGGAGCCACCGAGCCGGTCGGCGAGCTTGCCGCCGTAGGGCCGGACGAGGGAGCCGAGCAGCGGTCCGAGGAAGGTGAGGTAGGCCGCCTCCACCGGCTTGCGGTTGAACTGGACCTGCAGCACCTGGCCGAACGCGAACCCGAAGCCGATGAACGAGCCGAAGGTGCCGATGTAGAGCAGCGCGATGATCCAGCTGTGCCGGTCGCGCAGCACCTGCCGGATGGCGCCCTTGGCGTTGGCGGCGACCGTGAGGTTGTCCATCCTCAACGCGGATCCGAGGGTGGCCAGCACGATCAGCGGGATGTAGATGGCGACCATCAGGCGGGGGTGCGCCGCGCCCGCGGTGGCCAGCACCAGCAGACCGACGAGCTGGACGACGGCCACCCCGAGGTTGCCGCCGCCGGCGTTCAGACCCAGCGCCCAGCCCTTGAGCCGCTGCGGGTAGAAGGCGTTGATGTTGGTCATCGAGGAGGCGAAGTTGCCGCCGCCGACGCCGGCGGTGGACGCGGCGATGAGCAGCGTGGTGTAGCTGACCCCGGGCTCCAGCACGATGGCGATGAAGATCGTCGGCACCAGCAGCAGCAGGGCGGCGGCGATGGTGAAGTTGCGGCCGCCGAACTTCGCGACCGCGAAGGTGTACGGCAGCCGCAGCGCCGCACCGACCAGTGTCGGGAGCGCGGTGAGCAGGAACTTGCCGGCGGCGTCGATGCCGTACTCGGGTCCGAGGAACAGCACCATCACCGACCAGATGCTCCAGACGGAGAAGCCGATGTGCTCCGACGTCACCGACCAGAACAGGTTGCGACGGGCGACCTGCTCACCGCCGTGGCTCCAGAAGGTGGTGTCCTCGGGGCGCCAGTCGTCGATCCAGCGGCCGCGGAGGCCGGTTCGGGTGACGGTGGTGCCGGGCGCGGCGGGTGCCGCGGTACCGGACGGGGTCTCGGTGACTTCGGAGCTCATGGGTACTCCCGGGGAGGGCTGAGGGGAGGCACGCCGGTGGACCTCGGGGACGGACTGCGGGGTGCTGCGGGGGAATGCCGTTCAGGCCGAGCGGGCCTCGAGGACGAGATCGCCGGCGGCGTCGACGGAGACCGGCCAGGAGCCGAGACCGGGTTGGCCGGTGAGCGAGCAGCCGGTCGCCAGCTCGAAGGTGTTCTGGTGCAGCGGGCACACCACGATGGAGCCGTCGATCTGCCCGTCGGCGATGGGGCCGCCCTTGTGCGGGCAGACCGCGCCGACCGCGTACAGCCGGCCGCTGCGCAGCCGGAAGACCGCGACCTGCTCACCGTGGACGGCGAAGGAGCGTCCCTCGCCGACCGGGATCTGGTCCACCGGGCCGAGGTTGACCAGGACGGGGGCGCTCACGACGACGCCCGCATCGGGACCCGGGGCAGCACCTCGAGGGGCAGCGCGGTGCGGAACTGGCCGGGGGT
>JBQGEH010000034.1:0-3881 GCA_052039515.1 Nakamurella sp.
CCTACGTCTACGGTCGCGCCCAGCTCGGGCCGTTCTGGGGGCACCTGGCCGGCTGGTCGTTCGTGGTCGGGAAGACGGCCTAGTGCGCGGCCATGGCGCTCACCGTCGGCGCCTATCTGTGGCCGGCGCAGGCGCGGGTGGTCGCGGTGCTGACGGTGCTGGCGGTGACCGCGCTCGACTGCGCCGGGGTCCGCCGGTCGGCGGCGGTGGGGCGCGCGGTGGTGCTGGCGGTGCTCGTGGTGCTGACGACCGTGGTGGTGGTCGGGTGGATCGGCGGCCGCCCGCTGACCGGCACCGACGGGCCGACGGTCGGTCCCGCGGGTGTGCTGCAGGCGGCCGGCCTGCTGTTCTTCGCCTTCGCCGGGTACGCGCGGCTGGCCACGCTGGGCGAGGAGGTGCGCGACCCGGCGCGGGTGATCCCGCGGGCGGTGGCGATCGCGCTCGGCGTGACCGTGGTCGTGTACCTGGCCCTCGCCGTGACCGTGCTCCGGGTCCCGGGTGCGGCGGCGACCGCCGCCGCCGCTGATCCGCTGGTCGCGGTGGTCACCGCCGCGGGCGTGCCCGGTCTGGCCCCGGTCGTCCGGGCGGCGGCGGTGGTGGCGGCGGCGGGTGCGCTGCTGTCGCTGCTGCTGGGGGTGTCGCGGACGACGTTGGCGATGGCCCGTGACGGTCACCTGCCGCGGACGCTCACCGCGGTGCATCCCCGGTTCCGCGTCCCGCACCACGCGACGCTGGCGGTGGGTGTGGTGGCGGGGCTGGCAGCGGCCACGGTCGACCTGCGCGGCGCGATCGGGTTCTCGTCCTTCGGGGTTCTGCTGTACTACGCGGTCGCCAACGCCGCGGCGTGGACGCTGACGGCCGCGGAGGGACGGCCGCCGCGCGTCGTCCCCGTCGTCGGGCTGGTCGGATGTCTCACCCTGGCGGTCACGTTGCCGTGGTCGTCGGTGGCGGCGGGAGCGGTGGTCGTCGCGGTCGGCGCGGTCGCCTACGCGCTCCGGCGGCGCTGAGCCGACGCGGGTGCGGCCCCGGGCTCCGGCGGCGCCGGGTCAGTCGGTGGTCCGCCGGCGGTACGACCGGATCGCCAGCGGCGCGAAGACGGCCGTCAGCAGCAGGGACCAGCAGATCGAGACCGGGACCGCGTGCTGCAGCGGCCAGGCGGCTCCCGCGGTCGGGCCGGGGACGTTGCCCCACAACTCCCGCATCGCCTGCACCAGTGACGAGATCGGGTTCCATTCGGCGATGGTGCGCAGCCACGGCACCATCCGGTCGGTCGGGGCGAAGGTGTTGGCCAGGAAGGTGATCGGGAAGATCGTGGTGAACATGACGCCGTTCACCGCTTCGACCGAGCGCATCGCCGACCCGACCCAGATGCCCAGCCAGATGGTGGCGAAGCCGAACAGCAGCAGCACCGCGAACCCGAGGACGGCGTCGACGACACCGTTGCGGATGCGCCAGCCGATGAGCAGACCGGTCACGGCCATCACCACGATGCCGATGCTCGAGTGGATGAGGGCGGCGATGCTGCGGCCGACGAGGACCGCGTTCGGCGAGATGGGCAGCGACCGGAAACGGTCGACGATGCCCTTCTGCAGGTCGGCGGTCAGCCCGATGGCCACGATGAACGCGGCGAACGCCATGGTCTGGCCCATGATCCCGGGGAGCAGCCACTCGCGGTAGCTGCCCGAATCGGTCTGGATCGAGCCGCCGAAGACGAACGCGAACAGCAGCACGAACATCACCGGCTGGACGGTGACGTCCATCAGCATCTCCGGCTGCCGCCGGATGTGGGTGAAGTTGCGCCGCACCAGCACCCCGGCCTGCTGCAACAGGCCGGTGGGCCGGGCCTGCGGTCGGTCGACGGCGCCGAAACTGCGGACGGCGGTGGTGGTCATGCGCTGACTCCCGTCGGGGCCGGGGCGTTCTCGGCACGGTGACCGGTGAGCGCCAGGAACACGTCGTCGAGGCTGGGGCGTTTCAGACCGAGATCGTCGATCTCGATGGTGCTGTGTTCGAAGAGACCGGCGATGCGGGTCATGTCGGCCAGTCCACCTGCGGAGATGGTGAGCTGGCGCGCGGAGTCGTCCACGAAGACCTCGTCGCCGTGTGCCCGGATCAGGTCGGCGGCGGCGCCGAGGTCCTCGACGTGCGAGACCGTGATGACCACAGCCGCCTGCCCGGACGAGTCCTTGAGCTGCAGGGGTGTGCCCGCGGCGATGACCTTGCCGTGGTCGATGACGACGATCTCGTCCGCGAGCCGGTCCGCCTCCTCCAGGTACTGGGTGGTGAGCAGCAGGGTGGTGCCGTCCCGGACGAGTTGCCGCAGCACCTCCCACAGCTCGAGGCGGCTGCGTGGATCCAGGCCGGTGGTGGGCTCGTCGAGGAAGAGCACCGGCGGCACCGCGATCAGACTGACCGCGAGGTCCAGACGTCGCCGCATGCCGCCGGAGTACTCCTTGACCGGCTTCGTCGCCGCGTCGCTCAGCGCGAAGCGCTCCAGCAGGTCGTCGGCGATGCGTCGGACGTCGCGGGACGACAAGCCGTACAGCCGGCCGATCAACCACAGGTTCTGCCGGCCGGTGAGCAGCTCGTCGACGGTGGCGGCCTGGCCGGTGAGGCCCATCGACCGACGGACCTCGTCGGGCTGGGTGAGCACGTCGTACCCGGCGACCGTCGCCCGCCCCGCGGTGGGCTTGGACAGCGTGGTCATCATCCGGACCGTGGTCGTCTTGCCGGCCCCGTTGGGGCCGAGCAGCCCGAGCACGCTCCCCTGCGGCACGGCGAAGCTGACGTCGTCCACCGCCCGGAACTCACCGAAGTCCTTGACCAGGCCGATCGCCTCGATGGCGGGTGCGGTCATGACGGGATCTCCCCTTCGCTGCGGTGTCCGGCAGGGTCGTCGCCACCATTGACCGGCATGGGGCCGGTGGCGGTCAACCCGATTCCGCCGATGGTGGCACCCAGCACCGACACTGACCCCGGTCGAGGGTCGCCGGTCGTCTCGCGGACCGGGCTCGCACGTTGGTGCCGCGCCGCCGGGCGCGCAGAGGGGGAGAAGTCACGAGTGGGGCGGGAGGGGCTCGAACCCTCGCCTGGCAGGTTATGAGTCTGCTGCTCTGACCGACTGAGCTACCGCCCCGCCGGGAAGCCTAGCGGCCCGACCGGCCCGGTTGCGCCCTGCGCCGAACCCGGCGGTCCCGCCGCGGGGGCGGGTGAGAATGACGGGATGGCCGCCTCCCGCCCGTTGTCCTCGTCCGTCGCCCGTCTGGTCTCCGCCACCGCCGCCGCGGCCGGCGCCGCCCTGCTGCTGCGCACCGGCACCGCGGTGACCACGGAGTTCGGGGCGAGCTGGCGTCGTCGCCGCTCGAATCGACCGGTCAGCGACCACTTCGACGGGACGTCGTTCCACAACCTGCTGCCCGGTGGCGTCTTCTCCCCCACGGCCCTGCCGGGGATGGTGGCCGCCATGCTGACCCGGGGGGACATCGGCAAGCCGTCACGTCCGGTGCCGCTGGCCACCGCGGACCACCGGGGTGCCGCCGCCGACCTGGCCGTCACCTGGCTGGGCCATGCCAGCGCGCTGCTGGAGATCGACGGGATGCGGGTGCTGGCCGATCCCGTCTGGTCGGATCGGGTGTCGCCGTCGCAGCACGTCGGGCCGCGCCGGCTGCATCCCGTACCGCTGGCCTTCGCCGACCTGCCGCCGGTCGACGCCGTCATCATCTCTCACGACCACTACGACCACCTCGACCTGGGCACCGTCCAGCAACTGCGGGACCACCACACCGCCCCGTTCGTCGTGCCGCTCGGCGTCGGCGAGCACCTCCGGTCCTGGGGGGTGCCCACCGAGCGCGTCGTCGAGCTGGACTGGGACGGTACCCACC
>JBQGEH010000035.1:0-3688 GCA_052039515.1 Nakamurella sp.
GCCGCCCGCCCGGCCAGCGCCCCCGACGTCACGGCGTAGAAGATGCCCTCCCCGCTGAGCGGGTTGATCAGCGACAGGGCGTCACCGGCCAGCAGGACACGGCCGTCGGCGATCCGGGGCCGTCCCGGCGAGAGGGGAAGCCGGTGCGCGCGCACCGATGTCGGGTCCGGGTCGGCGTCCGGGAGGAGCCGGTGCAGGCCGTCCAGCAGACCGGCCCGGGTGACCGTGCGACCGGTCAGCAGTTCGCCGTAGCCGACGTTGGCCCGCCCGTCACCGAGGGGGAACCGCCAGGCGTACGCCGGCCAGTGCCGCGCGGACATGGTGATCACCTGGGTGTCGTCCTGCCCGGCCGGGGACGGGGCGTAGCCGCGGATGGCCAGGGCGACCCGACGGGCCCGCTGACGCGACGCGGCTGGGACCACCTGCCGGAGGACGGACTCGGCACCGTCGGCGCCGATCACCACGGCCGCCCGGAACGTCCCGTCCACCACCGCCCCGTCGGGGTCGGCGCGGACGGTGCGCACGGTGTGCCGGCGGAACACGGCCCCCCGTGCCCGCACGTCGGCCAGCAGCCGTGCGTCCAGGACCGCCCGCGGGACGACCCGCACCGCCCGGTGCATCGCCCGCTCGGCGATCGTGCCGCCCGGAGCCGTCAGCCGCAGCCGACGCACCGGCGGGTGACCGGCGACGATCGCCGCGACGTCGAAGCCGAGATCGCGCCAGCCGTCCAGCGCCTCGGCGGCGACGCCGTCTCCGCAGACCTTGTCCCGCGGGAAGTCGCGCCGGTCCAGGACGAGCACCCGACGCCCGGGATCCGCGGTGAGCACGGCGGCCGCGGCGGCACTGCCGGCCGGTCCGCCGCCGACGACGACCACGTCCCAGTCCGTCCGCTCCACCGGGTCGACGGTACGCACGCCCGGTCAGCCGTCGTCACCGTCGTCGGCGCTCTGCGTGGTCAGGATGGCCACCACCGACTCCCAGCGCTCCCGCCGCTGCCCCACCGACTGCTCCCACCACGGGGTGCCGCGCTCCCCCAACGCCACCTTGGCGCGCTGCACCCGATCCCGGGCGGCCCGCTCGGCCCGCTCGTCCGCCGCGCGCAGCGCGGCGCCCACCGCGCGGCGGGCGCTCATCAGCTCCCGACGCAGCACCGCGGCCGCGTCCTCCGGGATCTCCGGGTCGGTCGCCCGCCACCGGCGGCCGTCGATCACGACGAAGCGGCCGTCCGCCGTGCGTTCGGGACCGTCCGATGCCGCCCCCTCGACCTCCCGCCGTCCGGGACGCCGCCCGGGCCCCGCCTACGGTGTGTACCCATGCCCGCCCGCCTCGACCCCGCCCACCCGTGGTGACCGCCGCCGCGCCGCCGCCCGGTGACGTGCGGGCCGCCGCACCGGCCACCGCCGTGATCACCGGTGGCGAATCCGGGATCGGCCGGGCCACCGCCCACGCGCTGGCGGCGGCGGGCCTGGACGTCGGGATCACCTGGTTCACCGACGAGGCCGCCGCGGGCCGGGTCGCCGACGAGGTGCGTGCCCTGGGCCGTCGCGCGGCCACCGCCCGGATGGACGCCACCCGGGTGCCCGAGTGTGGGGACGCCGTCGACCGGCTCGCCGACGAGCTCGGCGGCATCGACGTGTTCGTGCACAACGCCGGCGGCGGCCCGGGCGGGCGCCTCGTCGACCTGGAGCTCGACTCCTGGCGCCGCACCCTCGCGCTCAACCTGGACGCCGCGTTCGTCGGGGTCCAGCGCGCCGCCCGGCGGATGATCGCGGCCGGGCGGGGCGGCCGCATCGTGGCCGTCACCAGCGTCCACGCGGAGCTGCCCGGCATGGGGGCGGCCGCCTACTCCGCCGCCAAGCACGGCATCACCGGGCTGATGCGGACGGCGGCGCTGGAGCTCGCCGTCCACGGCATCACCGCCAACACCGTGGCCCCCGGCGAGATCGCCACCCCGATGACCGGACTGGACGGGGTCGACCCGCACACCGTGCCGCGCCCCGGGATCCCCGTCGGGCGGCCCGGTGACCCGCGCGAGATCGCCGCGGTCATCGCGTTCCTCGCCTCGCCGGCGGGTGCCTACGTGACCGGCGCGGCCTGGACCGTGGACGGCGGGATGGGCCTGATGGGCGCCCAGGCGGCGCCGCTGCTCACCTCCGACGCCTGGCGGCGCTGACCGTCGGCGGTGTCACCCGGCCGCCCCGATCCGGTCGACGATCAACGCCGGGACGTGGTCGTCGTCGTCGCCGCGCGAGCGGTCCGGGAAGTCGAACACCGCGAGCATCGACTGCATCGGATACCAGGGCGGTGCGGCGCACCGGCGCACGACGGTGCCGTCCACGGAGAACGCCACCTCGTCGGGACGCCAGTCGACGCCGTAGGTGTGGAACTCCGCGACGTCCAGGTCGAGCGGGACGGCGGCGAAGTCGTCGGTCACCCGGGAATCCCGGAACGGGTGCAGACCCATCCCCACCGCGGCGGACCGGCCGGCAACGACGGTGTCGCCGAAGATCTCGGCCACACAGATCTCCGCGCACTCCTGCGGGTCCTCCTCCACGCCCACCAGCCACCACGCGGCCATCGACCGGGGGGACAGCACGAAACGGGCCCGCATCTCCAGGCGGCCACCGCGGGGCGTCCAGCCGCGGAACAGCGGTTGGTGTTCGGTGACGTGGATCCCGGGCAGGGGTGGCTGCTGGCCGTGGGTGCCGCCGACCGGGCCGGAGAAGTTCCCCGACTGCACGCCCGACACCCGCAGCGGCGGGTGGTGCACCCCGGGCAGGAACGCGCCGGTACCGGGTGGGAGCGTCAGCTCCAGGCAGGAGTCGCGGACCCGGTACGTGGCGGCCGAGGCCTCGCGGGAGCTCCAGGCCGGGAGGTAGTGCGGCAGCCAGATCGTGGTGTCCAGGGTGTCGCCGTCGAAGTCGTCGACCACGGCGGCCGGACCGGTCGGCACGGACGGGGAAGCCATGACGGCAGTGTCGCACCAGGGTCCCCGACGCCGGATCGACACCGCCCGGCCGACCACGTCCGGTCACCGAGGTGACACCTGGACGTGAGCGGAATACGGCGGAGGGGGCAGTCGCGGTGTCAGGCCCGCGTCCGATAGGGTGAAGGCCGGGGCCGGGGAGGGCTGATGGACACGATGACGCTGACCTTCCTGGTGGTCGGCGGCCTCAGTGTGCTGCTGCTGCTGGTCGCGGTGGTGATCGGCGATCTGGGCCACTTCGCCGCCGATGCCGACGGCCCGTTCTCGTTGCCCGCCCTGGCTGCGTTCCTCGGCGGCGGCGGCTTCGCCGGGGGTGCCGCGGTGTCGCTGCTGGACGGTGAGATCGGCGAGACGCCGCGCCTGCTGGCGGGTCTGGGCATCGGAGCGGTGGTCGCATTGCCGCTGGCGTTCGGTGCCGTGCGGTTGATGTCCGGGCTGATGCGGATGCGCACCGACGAGACGCTCACCGGCGCCGGCCTGCTCGGCAGCCACGGCGTGGTGGTCACCGCGATCACCTCGCCCACCAGTTTCGGTGAGGCGCGGCTGACCCTGGGCGGTCACACGCTCAAGTACTACGCCCGCAGCCAGTTCCCCCTCCCGGTGGGGACGCCGGTGTACGTCGTCGACGTCCTCAGCGAGACCTCGGTAGAGGTCGTCTCGACCGCTTTCGACCCGCCCGTCGACCCGTCCGTCGAGGCACCG
>JBQGEH010000036.1:0-3510 GCA_052039515.1 Nakamurella sp.
GGTCGCCGAGCGGGCAGTTATGGTCCGCGTCAGCTCGTCGAGCGGGCAGTTCAGCCGCTCCCTGGCACGCCGAGCGGGCGGTTCAGCCGCTCCCTGGCGCGCCGAGCGGGCAGTTCAGCCGCTCCCTGGCGCGCCGAGCGGGCAGTTCAGCCGCTCCCAGGCGCGCCGAGCGGGCGGTTCTGCCGCGCAGCTCAGGTCCCTGCCACGTCAGAGCCGTCTCGCGGGCCCCGGCGTACGACGCTCACCTGGCAAAGCTGCGGTGTTCGGACCAGGCGGTGCGCCGAGACGCGACTGCCCGGTCAGCGCTCCCGCGGGCGACACAGCTCAGCACTACTGCCCTCGGCATGAGCAGCCTCAGCACAACTGCCCGGTCGACGGGCTCACGCTCAGCACAACTGCCCGCTCGGCGTACCAGGCCCCGCTCAGCACGACGCCCCCAGGGGCCCGTGAGGGCCGCTGGGGGCGACGTGGAGGCGTACGACGGGCGCGGGGTCAGCTGAGGGCGGAACCGGCCTTGTAGTCGGCGAAGGAGGTGTTCCAGTCGCCGTAGCCGTTGGTGAGGTCGGTGCTCCGGTCGGTGCCGGTGTACTGGACGACGTCGCCGACCTTGGAGTTGGCGTACAGCCAGCCGGCGTTGGCCGTGCTCATGCCGGTGCAGCCGTGGCTGACGTTGGCCACGCCCTGCTGGCCGACCGACCAGGGGGCGGCGTGGATGAACTCGCCGGAGTAGGTGACCCGCATGGCGTACTCGACGTCGTCGATGTCGTAGCCGTCCGCGCTGTCGGGGTCGATGCCGACCGTCTCGGAGTTCATCCGCTTCTGGCGGAACTTCTCCACGATGACCTTGGTGCCGGAGCGGGTGGTGAACTTCGGCTGCTCACCGGTGGTGATCGGGATGGTGCGGATCAGCTGGCCGTTGCGGAACACCTTCATCTGGTGGGTGTTCATGTCGACCTTGGAGACCATCGCGTCACCGATGGTCATGTTCATGCTGCGGTCCTCCTGGCCGTAGATGCCGTTGCCCGCGGGGACGCCACCGATGTCGGCCGTGACGTTGACGCGGGTGCCGGGCTTCCAGAAGGTGCGCGGCCGCCAGTGGACCTCGTTGTCGCTGATCCAGTGGAACGCGCCGGCCTGGGCGGGCTTGCTGGTGACCTGGAGCTTCTTCTCGATCGCGGCCTTGTCGGTGACGGGGACGTCGAAGCGCACGATGACGGGCATGCCGACGCCGACGGTCTGCCCGTCGCCGACGAAGCTCGGGTAGGTCTGCTCGTCCAGCGTCAGCACCCGCGACCGGAAGCCGGCGTCGTAGGTCTTCTGCAGGCCGTCGGAGTCGACGGCGGTGCTGGAGACGCGGTAGCGGGCACCGGAGGCCAGCACGCCCTGGGAGACCCAGCGCGTCTTGTCGGCCGAGAGCCGGCCCTCGAGCGGCGTGCCGCGGCGCGTGGTGACCTGGACGTCCTCGAAGGTGCCGTCCTGCACGGTCAGCCGCAGCTTGCGGGTCAGGTCGACGTCCTGGGCGCCCCGCCGGATGTTGCTGGCGATGACGGCAGCCGACTCGCGCTCTTCCTGGGCGGTGGGCGCGTCCCCGCTGCGGCCGGCGGCCTTCGCGGACTCCGAATCACCGCTGGTGAGCGAGCACCCGCTGAGGGCGAGCGCCGAGACCAGCAGGCCGGCGAGCAGGGGGCGGGGACGCAGTGTCCGGGACGACATCGAGGCACTCCAGGAAAGATCTCGAGACAGAAGTGCCCTCAGGCTAACCCGCGGCGCATTACGAGACGCGCGCGTCTCGCTGGGCGTGTGGCGCGTGTCACACGCCACTCCCCCAGACGTACGACGCTCAGTGGGCGTACTCGCCGCGGTAGTACTCGAAGATCAGCCCGCACAGCGCGATCGCCCCGAGGGCGGCGCCGATGATGAACAGCCACCAGCCGATGGCCACGCCGAGCACCATCGCCGAGAGGCACAGTGCGCACCACAGCGGCCACCAGGAGTAGGGCGGGAAGAAGCCCAGCTCGCCGGCACCCTCGGCGATCTCGCCGTCCTTGCGGTCCTCGGGACGGGGCTCCATCTTGTTGGCGTGGAAGCCCAGGTAAAACGCGATCAGGGTGACCAGCAGGAAGGTCATCACCAGCGCGGTGGTGCCGGTGAGGTCACCGCTGGAGAGCCAGTACAGCGGCGTCACCAGCAGGAAGAAGACCGCACAGAACACGAACATGTAGGTCTCGGCCTTCATCGCCGGCCCCCCTTGTCGTCGTCGCTGAGGTGGCTGAAGCGGCCGTCCATGTCAGGAGCGTCCGCGGCACCCTCGAGGTCGTTGTCGGCGTACTCGAGCGCGGCGATCTCCGGGTGGTGGAGGTCGAAGGCCGGCGACTCCGAGCGGATCCGCGGCAGCGTCACGAAGTTGTGGCGCGGCGGCGGGCAGGAGGTCGCCCACTCCAGCGACCGGCCCCAGCCCCACGGGTCGTCGACCGACACCTTGGGCGAGCGGGCGCTGACGTAGACGTTCCACAGGAACGGCAGCGTCGAGAACGCCAGCAGGAACGCCCCGATGGTCGAGACCTGGTTGAGGGTGGTGAAGCCGTCGTTGGCGGCGTAGTCGGCGTAGCGGCGCGGCATGCCCTCGACACCCAGCCAGTGCTGCACCAGGAAGGTGGTGTGGAAGCCGAGGAACAGCAGCCAGAAGTGCACCTTGCCGAGCGTCTCGTCGAGCATCTTGCCGGTCATCTTCGGCCACCAGAAGTAGAACCCGGCGAACATCGCGAACACGACCGTGCCGAAGACGACGTAGTGGAAGTGCGCCACCACGAAGTAGGAGTCGGAGACGTGGAAGTCCAGCGGCGGCGAGGCCAGGATGACGCCGGTCAGACCACCGAAGAGGAAGGTGGTCAGGAAGCCGACGGACCACAGCATCGGGGTGTCGAAGCTGATGGACCCGCCCCACATGGTGCCGATCCAGTTGAAGAACTTCACCCCGGTCGGCACCGCGATCAGGAACGTCATGCCCGAGAAGAACGCCAGGTCGACGGCCCCGGTGACGAACATGTGGTGGGCCCACACCGCCACGGACAGCACGGCGATGGCCAGGGTCGCGGCGACCAGGCCGACGTAGCCGAAGACCGGCTTGCGGCTGAACACCGGCAGGATCTCGGTGATGATGCCGAAGAACGGCAGCGCGATGATGTAGACCTCAGGGTGCCCGAAGAACCAGAACAGGTGCTGCCACAACAGTGGACCGCCGGTCGAGGAGTCGAACACCAGCGCACCGAGCGATCGGTCCGCTTCCAGCATCAGCAGCGCGGCCGCCAGGATCGGGAACGCGATCAGCACCAGCAGGCTCGTGACGAGCGTGTTCCAGGTGAAGATCGGCATCCGGAACATCGTCATGCCGGGCGCGCGCATGCAGATGATCGTCACGGTGAAGTTGACCGCACCGAGGATGGTGCCGAGACCGGCGAGCCACAGGCCCATGACCCACAGGTCACCACCCACGCCCGGCGAGCGGACGCC
>JBQGEH010000037.1:0-1819 GCA_052039515.1 Nakamurella sp.
CGGCACCTTCACGCGCGTCAGCCCGGCCAGCACCTTCTCCAACACCGCCGACGACCTGGTCCGCAACCGGGTCTTCGCCTTCGACGCGTCGACCGGCGCGATCGACCCGGCCTTCAACCCCAACCTCGGCGGTGCCGCCAACTCGGTGACGACCGACGGCACCAGCGTCTGGGTCGGCGGCGCGTTCACCTCCGTCGGCGGCAGCACCGCGATCAAGCGGGTGGTCAAGCTGTCCGCCTCGGGCGCCGTCGTGAGCGGCTTCCGGTCGGTGCCTGACAAGCCCGTGAACGAGGTGGTCTACAGCAACGGCCGGCTCTACCTCGGTGGCTCGTTCACCTCGCTGGCGTCGGGCGCCACGACGTCGGCGCGCGGCGCCCTCGCCGCGGTCGACCCGACCACCGGCGCGACGCTCGCCGGGGTCGACGTGCCCTTCAGGGGGGTCTACGACCCGAACAACGGCGGCGGGGGGACGACGAACGTCAAGCGTTTCGACGTCAGCGCCGACGGGTCCCGGCTGGCGGCGATCGGCAACTTCGCGACCGTCGGTGGACTGCCCCGCGTGCAGGTCGCCGTCCTGGACACCAGCGGCCCGACGGCGTCGGTCGCCGCATGGTCGACCAACCGCTACGACCGGGCCCACAACCGGTGCGCCGGCGTCTTCGACACCTTCACCCGCGACGTCGACTTCTCGCCAGCCGGCGACTTCTTCGTGGTGTCGGCCACCGGTGCCTTCGCCGGAGGTGCCGCCAGCGGCACCATGTGCGACACCGTCACCCGGTGGGACACCGCCAGCACCGGCAACGACCCGGCGTGGTCGGACTACACCGGTGGCGACACGACCTACGGCGTCGCCGTGACCGGCAGCGCGGTCTACGTCGGTGGCCACATGCGCTGGCAGAACAACCCTTTCCAGGGCGACCAGGCCGGACCGGGTGCCGTGCCGCGCGAGGGCATCGCCGCCCTCGACCCGGTCAACGGCCTGCCGCTGTCGTGGCACCCGGGCCGCGCGCGCGGCGTCGGTGCCCAGGCGCTGATAGCCACCGCCCAGTGACTGTGTGTCGGCAGCGACACCACCCGCATCGGCGGCGTCCAGCGAGGCCGCCTGGCCTTCATGCCGCTCGCCGGCGGCACCCAGGTCCCGGGCGTGGCTCCCGCCGCCCTCCCCAACGACCTGTTCCTGGCCGGTGGTTCCGGGGCGGCGCTGCTGCGCCGCGGCGTCGACGCCTCCGCCGCCCCGACGGGACCCGCGACGACCGCGAACAGCTCGCTCGACTGGTCGACCGTGCGCGGCGCCTTCGTCGTCAACGGCACGGTGTTCTACGGCCTGCCCGACGGGCGGCTCTACCGGCGGACGTTCAACGCCACCACCGGCGCGACCGGCGCCCAGCAGGTCGTGAACCTCTACGACGACCCGGAGACCGGCCAGCGGATCCCCTTCGCGATCGCCGACCTCACCGGGATGGCCTACGACCCCGGCACCCACCGGATCTACTACACGATCCTCGGTGACAGCCGCCTGCACTACCGCTACTTCACGCCGGAGAGCTCGGTGGTGGGGGCGCAGGACTTCATCGGGGGCAACGGCGGCGTCGACCTCTCCCGGGTCGCCGGGATGACCGTGGCCGGCGGACGCCTGCTCTACGGCTCCTCGGCCGACGGTGCGCTCCGCTCGGCGCCGTTCGCCGGCGGCCGGGTCACCGGCGCGCCGGTGGTCACCAGCAACGACGGCAGCTGGCGCTACCGCGCCAACTTCACCGCTCGCTGAGGACGTGCTCGTCGGGGGGCCCCCCCCCACGGCGGGGGCCCCCCGACCGGGGGC
>JBQGEH010000038.1:0-5979 GCA_052039515.1 Nakamurella sp.
GGGCGTGATCCGTGGCTACCACGCCGACATCGACCAGGCTGCCCTGGGCCGTGGCCTGCAGGCGCTGATCGCCGTCCGGTTGCAGTCGGGGGCGCGTGATCAGATCGGCGCCTTCACCGACCGCATCCGTGGCCGTCGGCAGGTGCAGTCGGTGTTCTTCCTGGCCGGCGCCAACGACTTCCTCGTCCACGTCGCCGCCGCCGACTCCGACGAGCTGCGGGCATTCGTCGTCGACGAACTCTCCGCCCACCCCGCCGTCGCCTTCACCGAGACCAACCTCGTCTTCGAACACCAACGCGGCGACGCCGCCACCACCTACTGACCCCCACCCACTGCCGCGTGTCCCGCAGAAGCCGAACCACCACGACGACGCCCACCCTGCAGACCCGGCTTCCTCACATCCGCTCGGCTTCTGCGCAACCTCCCGGGGCGGGAACCCAGAGCGTCCCGGGAACACCGGACCGGGCCACCTGTGCCGGCCCATTCCCTTCCAGCCCGAGCGGTGTGCCGCTCGACCGTCCCTGTCGCACAGACAGAAAGACCGGTGGACGCCCGACGAGGTGCTGCTTCACCTTGTCGGTGAGGGCGGGTACCGACCGTCCTTGTCGTCCAGGAAGATCAGAGGCCTGCTGCGAAATCCTTCACCCATGCGGAGAACGCCGCACCGAGGTCGTCCCGCTCCACCGCCAACTTCACCAGCGTCTTCAGGTAGTCCAGCTTGTCCCCGGTGTCGTACCGGCGCCCGCGGAACACCACGCCGACGACACCGCCGCCGGCGTTCTTGTCGGCGTCGATCAGCGTCGCCAGCGCGTCGGTCAGCTGGATCTCGCCGCCGCGGCCGGGCGCGGTCTCGTGCAGCACGCCGAACACCTGCGGGGTGAGGACGTAGCGGCCGATGATGGCCAGGTTGCTGGGGGCGACCTCCGGATCGGGCTTCTCGACCAGCTCGGTGACCTGGAAGACGTCCAGACCGTCCTCGAGGCCGGACTTCACCGACGCGGGGAGCTCGCTGACCCCGGCGCAGCCGTACATGTTCGTCTGCTCGCGGGGGACCTCCATGAGCGCGATGACGCTCTGCCCGGTGGCCTCGTGCACGGCGATCATCTGCTGCAGCAGGTGGTCGCGCTCGTCGATGAGGTCGTCACCCAGCATCACCGCGAACGGGTTGTCGCCGACGTGCTGCTCGGCGCACAGCACCGCGTGTCCGAGGCCCTTGGCGTCGCCCTGCCGGACGTAGTGCACGTCGGCGAGGTCGTTGGACGCGGTGACGAGCCCGAGCTTGGTGGTGTCGCCCTTGGCCTCGAGCGTGGTCTCCAGCTCGAAGTTGCGGTCGAAGTGATCCTCCAGCGGCCGCTTGTTGCGGCCGGTGATCATCAGGACGTCGTCGAGTCCGGCGGCGACGGCCTCCTCGACGACCAGCTGGATGGCGGGCTTGTCGACGACCGGCAGCATCTCCTTGGGCACCGCCTTGGTCGCCGGCAGGAACCGGGTCCCGAGTCCCGCTGCGGGGATGACTGCCTTGGTCACTTTCGGCACGCTGGCCAACCTCTCGTGGTCCGCACGCCGCGGGAGGCCCGGGACGTGGAGGGAACGCCGGCGCTGCACAGGACGCGGGCCGGCTCGCTTCGGTCGCGCTCATCCTCCCATCGGCGTCCGACGGTGCACGGTGATCAGGCTGTGATGTTCTCTCCGGCCGGCGTGACCCTCGCCTCGCCGGGCGACGACGCCAGGCCGATCAGCCGGGCCGCCTTGAGTTCGGTTTCGCGCCACTCGGCGTCAGCGTCGGAGGGGTGGGTGATGCCCGCGCCGGTGCCGAAGCGCAGCCGCCGGCTCCCGTCCGGGTCGGTGGTGGTGAAGAAGGAACGGATGCCCACGGCGAGCTCGGCGCGCCCGCGGTCGGCGTCGACCCACCCGATCGCGCCGCAGTAGGGCCCGCGCGGCACCGCTTCGAGGGCGGCGATGACGTCCAGTGCGGCGAGCTTGGGGGCGCCGCTGACCGACCCGGGCGGGAAGGTGGCGGCCAGGATCTCGCCCCAGCCGACGCCGGGCCGGCGCCGCCCGCTGACGGTGGAGACCAGGTGCCGCAACCCCGGGTGCGTCTCGACGGACAGCAGCGCGTCGACCCGCACCGAGTCGGGTCGGCATACCCGGTTCAGGTCGTTGCGGACCAGGTCGGTGATCATCACGTTCTCGGCGGTGTCCTTGTCCGCGAACGGTGACCCGGGGGCGGCGGTGCCCTTGATCGGCGACGAGGTGAGCCGGTCGCCGTCGGCGGCGAGGAACAGCTCGGGGGAGGCGCACACCACCCAGTCGTCGCCGGTGTGCAGCACGCCCTGGTAGGGCGCGGGGTTGCCGGCCGCGAGGACCCGGGCCAGCGCGGCCGGGTCGGCGCCCACGGGCAGCGGGGCGTCCAGCATCCGGCAGAGGTTGACCTGGTAGACCTGCCCGGCCTCGACGGCGCGGCGGATCGCGCCCACCCGGGCGCGGTAGCCGGCGGCGTCCAGCGAGGACCGCCAGTCCGACGGGTCCGGTCCGTGCCACGGCGCCGCCGGTGGCAGCGCGGCGGTCCGCACGTCGGCGAAGCGGTAGGCGCTGAGCCGGCCCTCGAAGGTGGCCAGCACCGCCCACCAGCCGCCGCGGTCCAGCGCGCCGGGGTCGGCGGTGAGGTCGACGACGTCGACCAGGCCGGTGGCCGTCCGGCCGCCGAAGTGCGCCCACGGCCCGCCGGTCATGACTGATCAACCTAGTGCCGTCCCCGGGGACGGCCGCGCCCGTCGCATACGCTCCGCGGATGACCGCGCAGCCCGAGCCGCCCGTCCGCCGTCTCGGTTCCCGCGTCGTCTACCGCAACGACTGGATGAGCGTCCGGGAGGACGACATCGAGTTCGCCGACGGCACCCGCAGCATCTACGGCGTGCTCGACAAGCCGGACTACGCGCTGATCATCCCGGTCGAGGACGCCGCCGGCGCCGACCCGCGCTTCCACCTCGTCGAGCAGTACCGCTACGCGATCGGGCGCCGGTCGCTGGAGTTCCCGATGGGCGGGTGGCCGACGGGGAAGACGGGGACGGCCGAGGAGCTCGCCCGCGCCGAGCTGCGCGAGGAGACCGGGCTGACCGCCGCGAGCTGGGTGCACCTGGGGCACCTCGTCCAGTCCACCGGGCACAGCTCGCAGGGTTTCGACGTGTACCTGGCCACCGGGTTGACCGCCGGCGCCCACGACCGGGAGGCCACCGAGAGCGACATGGAGCACCGGGTGGTCACCGAGGACGAGTTCTGCCGGCTGGTGGCCGACGGCACCGTCACCGACTCGCCGACGGTGGCCGCGTACGGCTTGCTGCTGCTCCACCGAAAGACGGCGCCCGCCGCGGAGCGGCCCGCGGGCACCGCCACGGAGCGGCCTGCGGGCACTGCCGCGGAGCGGCCCTCGGACACCGCCGCGGAGCGGCCCTCGGGCACCGCCGCGGAGCGGCACGGCTCGACGGTCATCCCCGGCCACTAAGCTCCCTGCCGGACCGGTCGCCGGTCCGGACCGGGCAGGCAGGGAGTGGGCAGTGGCGGACCAGAGCACCGGACGCACCACCGCACCGGTCGCCTCCGACGGCACCGACGGCACCGACCGGATCTGGACGGTGCCCAACCTGTTGTCGTTCATCCGGTTGCTCGGGGTTCCGCTGCTGCTCTGGCTCATCCTCGGGCCGGAGGAGGACGAGTGGGCGTTCGTGGTCCTCGCCCTCAGCGCGGCCAGCGACTGGGCGGACGGCAAACTCGCCCGGCTGCTCAACCAGTACAGCCGCCTCGGCGCGATCCTGGACCCGCTGGCCGACCGGCTCTACATCCTGGCCACGCTGGCCGCCTTCGTGATCCGCGGCATCCTGCCGCTGTGGGTGGCTGTGCTGATCGTCGGCCGGGACATCGTGCTGGCGGTCTGCCTGCCGGTCATGCGGCGGCACGGGTACGGCCCGTTCGAGGTCCACTACCTGGGCAAGGCGGCCACGTTCTGCCTGCTCTACGCGCTGCCGCTGCTGCTGCTCGCCCAGGGCGATTCGCTGCTCGCGCAGATCGCCCGGCCGCTGGCCCTGGGTTTCACCGGCTGGGGAGTGCTGCTCTACCTGTGGGCCGGCGTCCTCTACCTCGGCCAGGTCGTCTGGGTGGTCCGCCACACCCCGGTCGTCCCGCCGGAGCAGCGGATCTCGGTGCGGAGCGCCACGGGTGTCTGACGGCACCCCCGGCGTCACCCCGGACCCGGCGACGGACCGGCCCGGCCCCCTCGGCCCACGCCCTTCCTTCCCGCCGCCGCTCCTGGAATCGCTCGCCCAGGACCACCTCGACCCCGGCTACCAGCGCGCCGCCGAGCGCCGCCGGGCCGGGGGCGGCCGGGCGGGTGCGGCGTCGAAGAGCTGGTTGCTGGCCGGCACGGTCGTCGTCGGCCTGCTGCTCGGGGTGGCCTTCCAGACCACCCGGGCCAACTCCGCCGGGGTGGACGAGGCCCGGCAGGGGCTGCTCGGTGACGTCAGCAGGGCCCAGCAGAACGCCTCGGTGCTCGAGTCCTCGGTGGCCGCGCTCAACGACGAGGTGCGCTCCGCGCAGGCCGCCGCCGGCGGCGGGGCCCTGGCCAGCCTCACCGCGCTCGAGCAGATGAACGCCCTGCTCGCGGTGACCGGCCCCGGGCTGCGGATCGCCCTCAACGACCCGGAGGCCGCCACCGGCAACGGCGCCGTGCTGGACCGCGACCTGCAGCTGCTGGTCAACGGACTCTGGTCGGCCGGCGCCGAGGCGGTCGCCATCGGCGGCGTCCGGCTGCGGCTGACCAGCGCGATCCGGCAGGCCGGCGGCGCCATCCTGGTGGACAACCGCCCGGTCCTGTGGCCGATGACCGTGGAGGCGATCGGCGACCCGGCGACCTTCCAGCAGCGGTTCGTCTCCACCCCGGGGTTCGGCCGGTTCAGCTCCTTCGTCCAGCTCTACGACGTCGGTTTCACCGTCACCGCGGTGTCCGACCTGAGCCTGCCGGCGGCGCCCGCGGTGGACGCCCGCTACCTCGAGCCGGCCAGCCCCGGTGGGACCGCCCCGACGACCACCGCCACCGCCACCCTGACCGAAGCCCCCACCACCGCACCCACGAGTTGAGGAGAACCACGTGACGACCCCCGGAGGACCGACGTGTACGCGGTGATCGCCCTGGTGGCCGGAGTGGTGCTCGGGCTGCTGACCTCGCCGGAGGTGCCCGACTGGCTCGGCCCGTACCTGCCGATCGCGGTCGTCGCGGCCCTGGACGCGGTGCTCGGCGGGCTGCGCGCCAAGCTCACCCACGTCTTCGACGCCAAGGTGTTCGTCGTGTCCTTCGTGGCCAACGTGCTGGTGGCGGCGCTGATCGTGTTCCTTGGCGACCAGCTCGGCGTCGGATCGCAGCTGTCCACCGCGGTGGTGGTCGTGCTCGGCATCCGCATCTTCGGCAACGCCGCGGCCATCCGGCGCCTGATCTTCAAGGCCTGACGTGACCGCACCCCAGCCGGAGCCCCGCCCGGCCCCCGCCCCGGATCCGCCCGACCGCCGGCAGCGGACGGTGTCGCACCTGCTCATCGGGTTGCTGTGCGCCGTGCTCGGCTACGCGATCATCATCCAGGTCCGGGCCACCGACAGCGGGGACACCCTGGCCACCGCCCGCCCGCAGGACCTGGTCGCCATCCTGGACGGGGTCAACCGCCGCGGCGACGAACTCACCGCCGAGATCGACGAGTTGCAGCGGACCTTGGCCACCCTGCGCTCGAGCGGCGCGTCCTCGCAGGCCGCCCTGCAGGAAGCCGAACGGCGCGCCCAGACGCTGGCCATCCTGGCCGGGACGGCGCCCGCCCGGGGGCCCGGGGTGTCGATGGTGATGACCGACCCGGCCACCGGGGTCACGCCCGAGGTGCTGCTGGCCGCACTCCAGGAGCTGCGCAACGCCGGCGCCGAAGCGGTCCAGGTCAACGACGTCCG
>JBQGEH010000039.1:0-2639 GCA_052039515.1 Nakamurella sp.
ATGGCCGTCCAGAATCGGCTGACCGCCAAGAACCTCGCGTACAGCTTCAGCGTGTACCCGTCCCTGTCCGGGTCGCTCACCGAGATCGGCCGTCAGCTCATGCATTTCGACGGCGACCTGGGCTGAGCCGTCCCGCGCACGGCCCGGCCGGGGATGCCGGCCGGGCCGCGCGTCACGGCAGGGTCAGCGGCGCTTGGTCGCCGGGCGGCGGGCCGGTGCGGCGGCGCGGCGGCCGGAGCCCTCGACCTGGGCCTCCGCGGGCGCGTCGTCGGCGCCCGTCGACCCGGTGACGGCTTTGTAGGTCAGGCCGGCGATGGCGGCGCCGACCAGCGGGGCGAACCAGAACAGCCACAGATGGCTCAGTCTCTCGCCGCCGACGAACAGCGCCGGGCCGGTGGAGCGGGCCGGGTTCACCGAGGTGTTGGTGACCGGGATGCTGATCAGGTGGATGAGGGTGAGGCCGAGGCCGATCGCGATCGGACCGAAGCCCTTGGGGGCCCGCCGGTCGGTGGCGCCCAGGATGATGAACACGAACACCGCGGTCAGCAGCACCTCGATGATCAGCGCCGAGGTCAGCGAGAAGCCGCCCGGGGAGTTGGTGCCGTAGCCGTTGGTGGCGAAAGCGCCGGGGCCGGACGGGGTCTCGAAGCCGCTCTTGCCCCTGGCGACCGCGTACAGCAGGCCGGCGGCGGCGATGGCCGCGACGACCTGGGTGCCGATGTAGGGCAGCACGTCCTTGGCGCCGAACCGCTTGCCCAGGAACAGCCCGACGGTGACCGCCGGGTTGAAGTGGCCGCCCGAGATGTGGCCGACGGCGTAGGCCATCGTCATGACGGTGAGGCCGAAAGCCAGTGCGACACCCAGGTAGCCGATGCCGACGCCGGGCTCGCCGGCCACCTTGGCGGCCAGCACGGCGGAGCCGCAGCCGCCGAACACCAGCCAGAACGTCCCGATGAATTCGGCCGCGAGCCGATTGCCCAGTTTCATGATGGATCCCCGTGGTTGGAGGTGTGGTTCCCGGGAGGTCGCCCCGGCGTGCGGAAGATACCTACCCCCGGAAACCGTTCCGCATCGGCGGATCGTCCGTCGATGCACCTCCGGCCGCATCACTCCGACGGTGGGTGCTCGTGCGGAGCCGCCCCGGGCGGGTGACACCGATGTCGGAACCCGGAAGGGGACCGAGGACCGTTCGGCCCAGCGCTCAGGGCTTGATGGCCAGGAAGACGAACGCGGCCAGCAGCACCAGGTGCACCGAGCCCTGGAGGCGGGTGGCTCGGCCGGGGACCACGGTCAGCACCCCGACCACCATCGTCAGCACCAGCAGCACCAGCTGCGTGGAGCCCAGCCCCAGCAGCAGCGGACCGTCCAGGAAGATCGTCGCCACCGCGATCGCCGGGATGGTGAGACCGATGCTGGCGATGGCCGACCCGAGCGCCAGGTTGAGGCTGATCTGAATGCGCTGCCGGCGGGCGGCTCGGACGGCGGCGAGCGTCTCGGGGGCGAGCACCAGCAGCGCGATGACCACGCCGACGAAGGACGGCGGGAACCCGACGGCGGCCACGCCGGCCTCGATGGCCGGTGACTCCACCTTGGCCAGGCCCACCACCGCGACCAGCGCGACGATCAGCAGCCCCAGGCTGAGCAGGGTCGTGCGCACCGTCGGACGTTCGGCGTGGTGCTCTCCGGAGCTCTCGTCGATGACGCCGCCCTCGTCGTCCACGGGCAGGAAGAAGTCGCGGTGGCGCACGGTCTGGGTGGCCACGAACACCCCGTAGAGGGTCAGCGAGGCCAGCGCGGCGAACACCAGCTGCGGGCCGGAGAACTCCGGGCCGGGGACGCTGGAGGTGAACGTCGGCAGCACCATCGTCATCGTCGCGAGCATCGCCACCGTGGCCAGCGCCGCCCCGGTGCCCTCGGCGTTGAACACCACGATGTGGTGCCGCAGTGCCCCGACCAGCAACGACAGCCCGAGGATGCCGTTGGTCGTGATCATCACCGCGGCGAACACGGTGTCCCGGGCCAGTGAGTAGGTCTCCGGTCCGCCCGACAGCATCAGGGTCAGGATGAGTCCGACCTCGATGACGGTGACCGCCACGGCCAGCACCAGCGAGCCGAACGGCTCACCGACCCGGTGCGCGATGACCTCGGCGTGGTGGACGCTCGCGAGCACCGCACCGGCCAGCACCAACCCGACGAGCACGACCAGCACCGTGCCGATGTCGCGGCCGTAGGTGGCGGCCAGAGCGATCACCGCCAGCAGCGGCACCATGGTCGTCCAGGTCAGGTACCACGGTCGGGACGGTGCGGTGGCGCTCATGAGCGCCCATCGTGTCAGACCGGGTCAGCGGTCCGGGCCACGCTGCAGCTGCCGGTCGTCCCCGTCGCCGCCACCGCGGTTCATCATCGGGCCGAGCACCGTGTACACCAGCGGGATCAGCAGGAACCACCACCACTGCCCGGTCCACAGGAACAGCAGCAGCGCGATGATCGGCATGCCGCCCATCAGACCGCCGAGCAGCGCCTTGGACGGGCCCGGCCGCTGCGCCGGCACCGGCGGGATGCCGGCGGCGTTGGCCACCGACGACCCGGTCAACGGGCGCAGCGCCGGGGCGCCCGCGGCTCCCGGCGCCCCGACCACC
>JBQGEH010000040.1:0-5064 GCA_052039515.1 Nakamurella sp.
GATTCGGCCTCGGCGTCGGGGCGCTCGCCGGGTTCCTCGCGGGCGCCATCGGCTCCGGTGCCCTGATGGCCGTCTTCCTCGCCAACTCCGGTGGTGCCTGGGACAACGCGAAGAAGATCGTCGAGGACGGCGCGCACGGCGGCAAGGGCTCGGACGCCCACGAGGCCACCATCATCGGCGACACCGTCGGCGACCCGTTCAAGGACACCGCCGGCCCGGCCATGAACCCGCTGATCAAGGTGATGAACCTGGTGTCGGTGCTGATCGCGCCGGCGGTCGTGGCGCTCTCGGTGGGAGACGGCGCCAACACCGCGCTGCGCGTCATCATCGCGGTCGTGGTGTTCGCGGTCATCGTCGGCGCGGTGCTCGTGTCCAAGCGCCGCGAGTCGGTCCTGGACGCCTGACGTCAGGGGTCACCGGCCGACGTTCGGGTACCCGCACGTTTTCCGGTGACCCGGCGGCGACCGCACCATCCGTGGTCTGCTCTCCAGGACGGCACGGTGATCGACCGCGCCCGCCCCCACGACTTCCACGAGGAGATCCCCCATGTCCCGCAGCACCCTGCTGATCGGCACCGCTCTCGCCGCCGCCCTGCTCGCCGGTTGCAGTGGCACGTCCAACGACGGCAACGCCAGCGCCGCCAGCACCAGCTCCACCTCGTCGACCGCTGCGCCGTCCAGCTCGACCTCGACGACCAGCACGAGCACGACCTCCAGCACCACCACGACCACCTCGGACGAGGACACCACCGCCGAGGAGACCACCTCCGACGAGGAGACGACCGAGGACGAGGCCACCGGCTCGGTGCAGGCCGCGTCGCTGGACGACGACTCCAAGGTCTGGTTCGGCACCTTCTGCACCGGTCTGACCGGCGCCTTCACCGGCATGATGGGCGCCATGGGCGGGATGATGAACACCACCGCCCCGAGTGACCCGGCCGCGACCCAGGCCACCCTGGTCGCCGCCTACCAGCAGATCGGCACTTCGTTCACCGAGACCGCCGACAGCCTCGAGGGCCTGCCGGCGCCGGGCGTGGAGAACGGCGAGCAGCTCGCCCAGGACCTGCCGGCCGCGATGCGCAAGCTCGGTGAGGGGGTCACCACCGCCCCCGACAACTTCGCCGCCGCCCAGGTCACCGACGAGGCGTCCCTGTCGGCCGCGATGGACGCGTTCTCCACGGAGACCGACCAGTACAGCCAGGAGCTGGAGGCCCAGTTCGGCGACCTGGACACGATCCTCACCCCGGAGATCGGCGAGGCCGTCAAGCAGCTGCCCGAGTGCCAGATGATGGGCTCCTGAACCGCACCGACGTTGATCGAGGTCTCGGACGGGTAAAGGTTTGTCCGGTCTGCCCGCCGGGCCACCCAGCCTTGTGTTGAGGTGGTCCGGGCGGGCGACCGGCGTCCCACGTCCGCAGCAGTCCAGGAGGCACCGCACCCGGTGCCCTGTGCAGAGAAGAGACCCATGAAGAAGACCTTCGTCCTCGGCGTCGCGCTGGCCGCCTCGCTGCTGACCGCGTGTGGCGGCGAGGACGGCACCGCCGCCCCGTCGTCGACCTCGACGTCCACCACCGCGAGCTCCAGCCCGAGTTCGACCTCGACCTCCACGTCGACGAGCACCTCGTCGTCGGCCACCTCGTCCTCCGAGGACACGAGCTCCGCGTCCCAGAGCAGCGACGACGCGAGCGCCACCGGGGCTCCGGTGGAGCTGGACGAGCAGAGCACCGCCTGGTTCAGCACGTTCTGCAACTCGACCGTGCAGATCCAGCAGGCCTCGTCGGCCATGGGCCAGATGCAGCCCGACCCGAGCGCCCCGCCGGCCGACACCCAGGCCGCGCTGGCCACCGGCGTCAAGGACTTCGGCAACACCTTCAAGACCGCGGCGGCCGACATCGCCGCCCAGCCGGCACCCACCATCGAGGGCGGCGACCAGCTGGCGACCGGCGCCACCGACGCCTACAACAAGATCGGCGACGACCTGATCGCCGCCGGCGACAAGTTCGCCGCCACCCCGGTCACCGACCAGGCCTCGCTGCAGGCGGCGGCGACCACGCTGGCCACCGAGATCCAGGCGTCCGTGCAGGGCATCCAGGAGGCCGTCGCACCGCTGGACGGCATCCTCACCGACGAGCTCGGCGAGTCCGTCTCGCAGATCCCGGGGTGCGAGGAGATCGCCGGCTCCTGAGCCGTCACCGCACCACCACGGACGGCCGGGTCGCCACGACCCGGCCGTCCGTCGTTCCCGGACCGTCCGCGTCGGCCACCGGCGCCCCAGCAGGGAGACCACCCGTGAAGAAGACCCTCATCGCCGGACTCGGCGCCGCCGTCCTCACCCTCACCGCCTGCGGCGGCGGGACCGACGAGGCGACCTCGTCCAGCAGCACGACCCCGGTCACCGCCGCGACGTCGGCGACGGGGGCCGCACCGACGGCCGACACCTCGAGCGCCGGCACCGACGGTTCGGCCGGGGCGGTCACCCTGGACGAGCAGAGCACCACCTGGTTCGCCACCTTCTGCACCGGCTTCACCGGCCTCGAGGACTCGTTCTCCTCGATCGAGTCCGACCTGGCCGACGCCACCGGCACCACCGTCGCCGAGAAGCAGGCCGCCGTGGCCGGCGTCATCTCCGACCTCGGCACCCAGCTGAAGGGCGTGGCGACCGAGGCCGGGTCGGTGCCGCCGCCCACCATCGAGAACGGCACCGAGATGGCGGCCGCGGCCGTGGACGGGTTCAACCAGATCGGCGACGCCATGATCGCCGCCGCCGACGAGTTCGCCCAGGCCCCGGTGACCGACGAGGCCACGCTGAAGGCCGCCGCCACCCAGCTGCAGACCTCGTTGCAGCAGACCGCCGGCGAGGCGCAGACCGCGTTCTCCGCCATCGACATGAAGGAGCAGCCCGGTCTCGAGGAGGCCGTCTCCGCCATCCCGGAATGCGCGGCGCTGAACTCCTGACCGCACCCGCCGGGCCGTCGCGCTGCCCGGATCCGGACGCCGCCGCGGGATAGCGTGACCGCCCGTGGCCCAGCTCTCCTTCTTCTCTGAGGACTACCAGCCGCCGACCGTGCACGACCTCGGCGGCATGCTGGCCGCGCACGGCCAGATCACCACAGGCGGGTCCGGGGCGCGGCTGTCGATCCTGCTCGACGACGCGGCCCGGGCTGCGGCCGTGGTCGCCGAGTGCGCCCGCCGCGACATCGACGCCGAGACGGTCCCGGTGGAGGGTCCTGGTCCGACGCTCCTGACGCGCACCCACCGCAGCGCCGCCCTGCTGCCGCTGGCGCGGGCGTGGACCCGCGGTGCGGTGAAGAGCGTTCCGCGCGACCTGACGGTGACGGCCGGGTTCAGCCGGCTCTGGGTGCTCGCCGCCGGCCGCCGCGACGAGGCCGGCTACCTGCTGGGGGTCGATCCGCACACCCCCGACACCGTCGAGGACCTCATCGCCGCCTGCTCCCGGGCGGGGCTCGCCGGGGCCGCGGTCGGCGTCCGGGCGGGCGGCCCCGCCATCCGCATCGTCGGTCACCGACGGCTCGCCCGGCTGGCCGACACCGTAGGGACGCTGCCCGCCGACCTGCCGTCGGGGTGCGCGCCACCGGACGAGCACCGCGCCGTCCACGACGACACCCCGCCCCGCGCACCGCAGCCCCGGCCGGCCCATCCGGCCCAGCCCGAGCTGGGCTGAGCGCCGCCCGGTCGGGTCATCCGCCGCTCACGCCACGACGCCGCCGCCGACAACGGATGCGACGAATGTCGCCGCCGCGTGGCATCCTGCACTGGAGTGGGCCGCCGGTCGACAACGATCCGGCGCCCGTGACGTTCCACGTGGGCCGCCCCGACCGGAACCGCCTGGTCGTGATCGGCCGCGGACACCCCGCGCGCCGATGACCACCACCGGTGGCCGGACGACGGAGCGGTCGACCCCGGCCGCCTCAACCCACGGGGTCGACAGAAGGAGAACCTGACAGCTCATGGCTGTGCGCAGAGCGACGAAGAGCACCGGGTCCGACGGTGTCCGGCTGGTGATCGTGGAGTCGCCGTCCAAGGCGCAGACGATCGGCGGTTACCTCGGTGACGGCTACATCGTCGAGTCCTCCATCGGCCACATCCGTGACCTGCCGCGCGGGGCCGCCGACGTGCCCGCCAAGTACAAGGGCGAGGCGTGGGCCCGCCTCGGGGTGGACGTCGACCACGACTTCGAGCCGCTCTACGTGGTCAGCCCGGAGAAGCGGGCCCAGGTCGCCAAGCTGAAGTCCGCGCTGGCCGGTGCGTCCGAACTGCTGCTGGCCACCGATGAGGACCGCGAGGGCGAGGCCATCGCCTGGCATCTGCTCCAGACGCTGAACCCCAAGGTGCCGGTGTCGCGGATGGTCTTCCACGAGATCACCCCGGCCGCCATCCGGGAGGCCGCGGCCAACCCGCGGCAGATCGACGACAACCTCGTCGACGCCCAGGAGACCCGGCGCATCCTCGACCGGCTGTACGGCTACGAGGTCTCGCCGGTGCTGTGGAAGAAGGTGATGCCGAAGCTGTCCGCGGGCCGCGTGCAGTCGGTCGCCACCCGCATCGTCGTGCAGCGCGAACGGGCCCGGATGGCGTTCGTGTCCGGCAGCTACTGGGGCATCGACGCGGTGCTGGCCAACGCCGACGGCGCCACCTTCACCGCCTCGCTGCAGTCCGTCGACGGGCGTAAGCTCGCCACCGGCCGTGACTTCGACGAGTCCACCGGTGAGCTCAAGGCCGGGTCGGCCGCGCTGCAGTTGGACGAGGTGACCGCCCACGACCTGGCCCGCACCCTCGACGGCCGCGGCGCGGTGGTGACGTCGGTCGAGGAGAAGCCCTACACCCGCAAGCCGTACGCGCCGTTCATGACCTCGACGCTGCAGCAGGAGGCGGGCCGCAAGCTCGGCATGTCGTCGGAGCGCACCATGCGCACCGCCCAGCGGCTGTACGAGTCCGGCTACATCACCTACATGCGGACCGACTCGACCACGCTGTCGCAGACCGCGCTGAACGCCGCCCGCACCCAGGCCCGCGAGCTGTACGGCGCGGAGTACGTGCCGGACGC
>JBQGEH010000041.1:0-2243 GCA_052039515.1 Nakamurella sp.
CGGGGTCAGCCGATCTCGCCGCTGTCCCCGCTGTCGCCGCTGCTGCCCCCGGCCGGCCCGGGCGCGGGCTGATCCACGCCGGCACTGCCGACCGGAGGGGGAGGCGCTGTCGTCGTCGGGGTGGTCGGAGCGGCGGGGGCGGTGGTCGCCGAGGCCGGGGCGGCGGCAGTGGTCGGGGCGGCCGCCGTCGACGGGGTGGCGGCCGCGGTCGGCGCGGCCGGGCCGGTGGTCGGCGCGGTCGTGGCCGGACCCGCCGGGCCGGACGCGGACGGGGCCGGACCGCTGCTGCTCACGGATCCCGAGCTCGACGGCGCCGGCGACGCCGTGGCAGTGCCGGACGACGACGCGGGAACTGAGGACGACGTCGTTCCGGTCACCGACGGGGTCGTCGGCGACTCCCCGTTGCACGCCGACGTGAACGCCACGGCGGCCAGCGCGACCGACACGGCGATCACTTTTCCGACCGGCACACGACGTCCGCCGCTGCCCCAGCTCACCATTTCCATCCGAACCCCCCGGCTCCCCATGTCACTCATCACTATTTTTCCGACATTCCAGCATTCTCGGCGCGTCGATCGGCGACCTCACCGACCGGACCCCCTACCGAACGTCATCGTGCCATGTGGTCCACCCGACGGGTTCGCGCACGTCAGACCGACCCGATCCGGTGATTCGCCACCGACTGGCCGATCACACTCCGATGGGTAGCGCGGTCACCGGCGTTGATCACCCACCGCCTCATCCGGTGGCCGGGGAGTGGACCACCGGCGTCATCGGCCATCCCTTGCCGCCAATTCCTCTCACCGACCGTCATTGGCACCGAAAAGAGTGACGATCCCGGACCGCGAAATGGCGAGCGGGCGTGTTCTACAGTTCGCTCGTTACTTTCGCCAGGCCGCGGAGATCGCGGGCCCGCTGTCACCAAGGAGCGCCGCAATGCCCGTGGACCACACGCCGTCCGTCGCCGCCGGACGCCCGTACGCCCGCCCGAGCCTCACCGCCCTGGGCACGCTGGCCGACCTCACCCGGGGCGACGGCGGACCGATCAACTCCGACACCCTGGGCGACTCGTCGGGTGATGAGGGCAGCGTCTGACGCGGTTCCATCCGCCCGCGGAGACGCATCCAGCACGACACGAAGATCCCCGGACGCATCGGCGTCCGGGGATCTTTGTGCTAGAGGGGCCCGCGGGCTCAGACGTGCAGCTGCGTCTCCTCGGCGTGGCCCTCGGCGGCCAGCCGCTTGTTGCGACGGACGCTGGTGAGGAACGCGGCGCCGATGAAGAAAACACCGAGCAGACCGGTGATGAACTCGCTGATGTGGTAGCCGATGGACACCATCAGGATGACGGCCAGGGCGCCGATCGCCCAGTGGGCGCCGTGCTCGAGGTAGACGTATTCGACCAGCGTGCCCTTGCGGACCAGGTACACGGTCAGCGAACGGACGAACATGGCGCCGATCAGGCCGAGGCCCAGGGCGATGATGATCGGGTCCGAGGTGATCGCGAAGGCGCCGATGACGCCGTCGAACGAGAACGACGCGTCCAGCACCTCGAGGTAGAGGAACAGGAAGAAGCCCGCCTTACCGGTGGCCCGGACCAGCCCGGAATTGCGCGACGCCTTGGCCTGCTCGGCCTGGCCCGCCGACGGATCGGCCACCGCGGTGGTGTCCTGCGGCGCGTCCGCGTCGTCGTGGGTGCCGACGGTCTCGGGGTTCTCGAACAGCTTGCCCAGCCCGTTGACGGCCAGGTAGACGATGAGACCCAGCAGGCCGGACAGCAGCACGACCTCGGGTTCCTCGGCCAGGAACTCGGCCGCCAGCACCAGGATGATCGACGCGGTCAGCACGGCCATCGAGTCGAGCTTGCCCGCCTTGGCCAGCGGCTTCTCGATGACGCTGAGCCAGGTGTGCTCCTTTTCCTCGAACAGCCAGTTGAGGAAGAGCATCAGCAGGAACATGCAGCCGAACGCGGCGATGATCGGGTGCGCGTCGGTCAGCAGCGTCTCGTACGACGGACTGCCGTCCGGGAAGTAGGCGGCACCGTCAGCCGGCGGGTTCATCGCCAACCGGAACGCCTCGACCGGCGGTAGGCCGGCGGCCGCCCACACGATGACCAGCGGCAGCAGCAACCGCATGCCGAACACGGCGATGACGATGCCGATGGTGAGGAAGATCTTCTGCCAGAAGTCGCTCATCCGTTCCAGCACGGTCGCGTTGATGACCGCGTTGTCGAACGAGAGCGA
>JBQGEH010000042.1:0-5900 GCA_052039515.1 Nakamurella sp.
GCTGGCCCAGCTCATCGAGTGGGCGACCGCCCAGGACGGCGTCTGGTTCGCGCGGCGTCGCGACATCGCCGACGTGTTCCACCGGCACTACCGCCACCTCGCGACGAAGGGAGCCTGATCGTGCGCATCGAGATCGAGGCGGTCAGCAAGGGCTACCGCACACCGGCCGGAGAACCGTTACCGGTGATCGCCGACCTCCAGGCAACGGTCAACGAGCAGGAGTTCGTCTGCATCATCGGTCCCAGCGGCTGCGGGAAGAGCACCCTGCTGGGACTTCTCGGCGGACTGCACCAGCCGGACTCCGGCTCGGTCCGGTTCGTCGGCACCCGGACCGCGACCGGACCGATGACGTCCATCGTCTGGCAGGACTACGCGTTGATCCCGTGGCGCAGCGTGGTCGACAACGTCGCCTTCGGACTGCAGCTTCGGGGGGTGTCCCGCAAGGAGCGTCGCGACATCGCCATGGAGCACCTGGCGACGATGAAGATCGACGCGTTCGCGGACGCCAAGCCACACCAGCTGTCCGGAGGCATGCGACAGCGCGCCGGTATCGCCCGCGCGTTGGCCAACGACCCTGAGGTCCTGTTGATGGACGAACCGTTCGCCGCCGTGGACGCCCAGACCAGGACGCTGCTGCAGGAGCAGTTGCTGCAGGTGTGGACGGCGGACAAGAAGATCGTCCTCTTCATCACGCACAGCATCGAGGAGGCCCTGCTGCTGGGGGACCGGGTCATCGTGCTCGGCCAACGCCCGACCCGGGTCGTCGAAGAGATCGTCGTCCCGTTCCCGCGGCCGAGAGACCTGAGTACGGAACGGGATCCGAGATTCGCGGAACTGAAGGAGCACCTGTGGAACCGGCTGAAGGGCGCGACCATGGCGGCGGAATGGGCCGAAGCCGAGGGCCGGCGATGAGCCCCGGACCCCGCACCGCACCCGACCGGCACGACGATCCGATGGCCGGGGCCGCGCCGCTCCCAGCCGACGAACCCGTGGTGGTGGAGTACCGCAGCGGCGGGCGGGTGGCCCGCGGACCGTCCCGGGCCTTCCGCATCGTCTCCTCGCCGCTGGGGACACTCATCCCGGTCATCGGCGTGCTCATCCTGTGGGAGATCGGCAGCCGCACCGGCATCATCGACAGCACCTTCTTCCCGGCGCCGTCGGACAGCATCGCGGCGCTGTGGAACCTCAGCGCCAGTGGCGATCTCTGGTCCAACATCGGGATCTCGTTGCGGCGCATCGCGATCGGGTTCCTGCTCGGGGTGGTCCCCGGCATCGTCATCGGTATCGCGATGGCCCGGCTGAAATGGGTCCGGGTGATCCTGGACCCGCTGATCGCGATCGCCTACCCGATCCCGGTGGTGGCCATCCTGCCGATGCTGCTGGTCATCTTCGGCATCGGCAGCACACCGATCATCGTGCTGGCCGGGATCATCTCGTTCTTCCCAGCGGTCGTGAACTCGATGGCCGGCGTCCGCCAGGGAGACGAACGGTTGATCCTGATGGCGCAGAACATGGGCGCCGACCGGTGGCAGGTGTTGTGGCGCATCGTGCTTCCCGGTGCGCTGCCGTCCATCTTCGCCGGGATCCGACTGGCCGCAGGACTCGCGCTGCTGGGCGTCATCGCCGGCGAATTCCTCGCCGCCTCGGACGGTATCGGCTCGCTGACCTGGCGGTACTGGCAGATCTATCAGATCGACAACATGTACGCGACTCTCGCCGTGATCGCGGCGATGGGATTCCTGCTCACCACCGCGTTGCTGCGTCTGCAGCGGCGCTTCTTCGGATGGACGGAAGGTTCACCTCGATGACCAGATCTCGCACCCGGCGCTCGGCGCTGATGGCACTGCTGACGGCCGGCGCGCTTGCGGCGGTCACGGCCTGCGGTTCGTCCGACCCGGCGGCCGGAGACTCCGGCACCGGCTCCGGTGGAAGCGGCGACACCGTGACCGTCAACGCGCTGAACATCGTCTCGCTGGCGCCGCTGTTCGTCGCGCAGGACAAGGGCTTCTTCACCGAACACGGCATCACGAACACCTACAGCACCAACGACATCTACTCGACCCTGAGCGTCCAGAGCCAGGGCAGCATCGACGTCAACATCCCCGGTCTCGGCGGCGCCTTCTTCAACGCCGTCAACCAGGGCCTGAAGCTCAAGGCGGTCGCCGACCGGAACCAGTACCGGTGCACCTCCGACTCCATGCTGGTGACCGCCACGTCGGCGGGCATCTCCTCGGTCGAGGGACTGCGCGGCAAGAAGGTCGCCATCCTCGCCAAAGGCTCGTCCACCGAGTACTGGCTCGATCTTGTCCTGCAGGGCGCCGGCATGACGCAGGCGGACCTGGGCGGCGTGGTCAACCTGACCTATCCCGACACCGTCAACGCCCTGAAGACGGGAGCCGTCGACGCCGGCTTCCTGACCCAGCCGCTCGCCTACCAGGCGATCACCGATGGCACCGCCCAGCGGCTGATGCCGACCTACGAGATCGCCCCGGACGAGCAGCAGGGCCTCATCACCATGTCGCAGTCGTTCCTCGACGGTTCCCCGGATGTCGCCGCCCGCTGGCTCGCCGGCTGGCTGGAAGGTGTGCGCTACTACCAGGACCCGAAGAACAAGGACGAGGTCGTGGGCATCGTGGCCTCGCACACCTCGGTTCCGGCGGAGACGGTGGCCGCGCTCTACGGCACCGACCAGTGGCCCTACATGGATCCCAACGGCGCGGTGGACACCGAGACGGCGATGACGGCCGACGGCCAGTGGCTGCTGGACAACCAGATCGTCCAGACGCTGCCCGAGCCGTCGGCCTGGTACGACGACACACCGCTGAAGAAGGCGCTCGAGATCGTCGGGACCGCTCCCGCGGGATCGTCCTGCGACGGCGGCGGGGCCACCTCCGGGTCGGCGACGTCGGACACCGGAGCGACGGGAACGGGATCCTGATGTACCCGCACCCGAACCGCGTCCTGGCGGCGTTGCGCGAGAGCCGTGTCAGTCTCGGCAGTCTCACCCTGCTGCAGGAGCCGGCCATCGCCGACATCATCGGCAGCCTGGGGTACGACTTCCTGGTCATCGACACCGAGCACGCCGCGGCCGACGAGCAGACCGTGCTGGCGATGGTCCGTGCCGCCGAGGCGACGGGAGCGACCCCGCTCATCCGGGTGCGTCACGCCGAGGAGAAGGAGCTGCTCTGGGCCCTGGACACCGGCGCCGGGGGCGTGGTGATCCCGGTGGTCGAGACGGCCGAGCAGGCGGCCCGGGCGGTCGACGCCGCCAAGTACCCGCCGGTCGGTCACCGCACGCTGTGTTCGGCGGCTCGCGCCGCGGCCCACGGCACCCGGCGTCACGATTTCCCGGAGTATCTGCGTTGGAGTATCGACAACACCGTCGTGATCGGGCTGATCGAGTCGGTGCGCGGCCTGGAGAACCTGCCGGCCATCCTCGACACCGGGATCGACGTCGTCTGGCCCGGCCGCGCGGACCTGTCGATGGACATGGGTCTGGGCTACGCACCGCACCATCCGGAGGTCCTGCAGGCGGCCGAATCGGTCGTGAAACAGGCGGTGGCGGCGGGAAAGCACGCCGGCGTGCTGGCGTACTCGGTCGAGGACGCCCGACGGTGGATCGACCTGGGCGCACGCTTCGTCGTCTACAACCAACCCGAGATGATGCTGTCGGACGCCTACCGGGAAGCCCACCGCGCGATCCTCGGTGACGGGTGACATCCCTCCTGGTGACCGGAGGCAGCGGTGGAATCGGCGGCGCGGTCGCCGCTCTCGCCCGCTCGCGCGGTCAGCGCGTCGACGTCATGGACCTGTCCGTGGGCGTGGACTGCAGCGATCCCGCGGCGGTGGAGGCGTTCCTGGACACCGTCCCCACACCCGCCCACGTCGCGCACGTGGCCGGGGTGGTGGGTGCGGGTGGGATCGAGGCCATCGACCCCCCGGAGTGGGAACGGGTGATGCGGCACAACCTGACCTCGGCGTACGTGGTCAGCCGGGCCGTTCTCCCCAGGATGGTCGCCGCCGGCGGGGGCTCCGTAGTGCTGATGAGCAGTCTGAACGCCCGCGACGGCGGCACCGAGCTGTCCGGGGCGGCTTATGCCACGGCCAAGGCCGGGGTGCTCGGACTGATGCGTCATCTCGCGGTGCACTACGGACCCCGCGGCGTCCGGGTGAACGCCGTGGCGCCCGGGCCGGTGCGGACGGCAATGCACGACCGGCTCACCGGGCCGCAACGCGACTGGCTGCTCGCCAGGATGCCGCTGCCACGCGTCAGTGAAGCGTCGGAAATCGCTGACATCATGCTGTTCCTGATGTCGGATGCCTGTGCGTCGGTGACGGGCATGACATTCGACGTCAACGGCGGCAGCCACCTGAGTTGACCGGAGTCACCACCGAGTGGGGGGAGCGTGCCGATGGCCGAACGACGGGCGACTCTCCGGGACGTCGCCCAGCTGACCGGGTTCCACATCTCGACGGTGTCCAGGGTGCTGCGGGGTGACGCCGCCCGGATCAGCCCACAGACCATCGCATCGGTGGAGGCGGCCGCGGCCGGCGTCGGTTACCGGGTGGACCGCTGGGCGGCCAGCCTGCGCAGCGGTCGTACCGGCATCATCGGCGTCCTGGTGCCACGGATCACCGACATCGTGCTCGCCACGGTGTTCGAGGCCATTCAGCGGGAAGCCGCCGCGCACGGTTTCCAGGCGGTCGTCAACAGCACCTGGGACGACGTCGCCGGGCGGGACGCCCGAATCGAGAGCTACCGCGCGGAACGGGTGGACGGGCTCATCGTCGCCGACGCCCGGCTGGTCGATCCGTCGCTGCGGCGTCTGCGGGACGAGGGCCTGCCCACCGTCCTCGTCAGCCGCGGGAGCCGGGGGCTGCCGTCGGTCACCGGCGACGACCGGTCCGGTGGCGTCCTGGCCGCCGGACACCTGATGGATCGGGGCTGCCGCCGGCTCGCCGTGCTGGCCGGTCCGCGCTACGCCACGACCGCCTCGCACCGGTCGGCCGGCTTTCGCGCCGAGGCGGCGCGTCGCGGCGTGACCGTGGACGAGAGCGACGTGGTCCACTCCGGGTTCGACGTGGCGGGCGGTCGTGAGGGTATGACCGCACTGCTGGCGCGGGGTCGGCCGGACGGTGTGTTCGCGGTCAACGACTTCGCCGCCATCGGTGCCATGGGTGTCCTCCGCGAGCAGGGGATCGACGTGGGCTCCGAGGTCGCCGTCATCGGTTACAACGACATGCCGATCTCCGCCGAGCTGCTGGTGCCACTGAGTTCCATCCGGGTCGATCTGGATGCGATGGGCGTGCTCGCCTTCACCGCTCTCCACGAACTGCTGGAGGGTCGCCGCGTGACGTCCACCCGGCTCCGTCCCACGTTGGTCGCGCGGGCGTCCACGGAGTTCAGCGGCCGGCCCCGCTGACTCAGAAGTCGGTGCCCCGACTCACCTGCTCCCAGGCGTCGACCTCGGTCCGCAGCGCGTCCAGCGCGGCGCGGAACGCGTCGGAGGCGTCGTTGCCCAGCAGCAGCAGATAGGGCGGGTCGTCGGCGGCGACCGCGTCCAGCAACGCGGCGGCCGCCTTGTCCGGGTCGCCGGGCTGGGTGCCGTCCACGGTGTCGTGCTCCTTGCGGCGCTTCCCGGCGGTGTCGGCGTAGTCGGCGATGGCGTCGGCCGACTGGGTCAGCGAGCGGCCGGCGAAGTCGGTGCGGAACCCGCCGGGCTCGACGACCATCGCCCGGATCCCGAGCGGAGCAACCTCCTTGCGCAGCGACAGGGTGAGCGCCTCGACGGCCGCCTTGACCGCGGCGTAGTAGCCCGATCCCTCGGGGCAGATCCGGGCACCGATCGACGACAGATTGACGATCGTCCCGGTCCGGCGGGCCCGCATCCCGGGCAGGA
>JBQGEH010000043.1:0-1903 GCA_052039515.1 Nakamurella sp.
CGACGTCGCCCACGTGTGCGCCGACCTCGCCGACACCGACGCCGTCGACGCCGCGGTGGCCGACCTGGCCGAACAGGCCGGCGGACAGATCGACGGGGTGTTCACCGCGGCCGGCATCGACTCGTGCGGAACGCTGCGTGAGGTGCCAGCCAAGGAGTGGGAGCAGGTCGTCGTGGTGAACCTGCTCGGCACCGCGGCCGTCATCCGTTCCGCCCTGCCGTACCTGAAGACCGGACAGAGCCGCATCGTCACCGTGGCCTCCACGCTGGGGATCAAGGCAGTGAGCGACGCCACCGCGTACTGCGCCTCGAAGTTCGGCGTGGTCGGCTTCACCCGCGCGCTGGCGGCCGAGCTGGCCGGCGAGATCGGGGTGACCCTGCTCATCCCGGGCGGAATGCACACCGCGTTCTTCGACGGCCGCACCGAGCAGTACAAGCCGCCTGCCGACGCCGTGCTCAACCAGCCGACCGACGTCGCGGCCACCGTGCTGTTCGCGCTGACCCAGCCGCCGGGCTGCGAGGTCCGCGAACTCGTGGTGTGCGCCTCCACGGAATCCTCATGGCCCTGAGGGAGTTCGCGACCGGCGAGCCGCGCACCGTCGTGGTGCTGCGGGCACTCGGCCTCGGAGACCTGCTCACCGGAATCCCCGCGTTGCGCGGGCTGCGCCGGCACTACCCGCACGCGCGCATCCTGCTCGCCGCACCGCGGCAGTACCGCGAGCTCGCGCTGCTGTCCGGCGCGGTGTACGACGTCGTCGACACCCCGGGCCTGGGACCGCTGGACGCGGCACCCCGCGAACCCGACCTGGCCGTCAACCTGCACGGCCGGGGCCCGCAGAGCATCGGCGCTCTCGCCGCGCTGCGGCCCGCGCGGCTGCTGACCCACCGCCACGATGCTCACCCCGACATCGCCGGGCCGCCGTGGCGCGCCGACCTGCACGAGGTGGACCGCTGGTGCGCCCTCCTGCACTGGGCCGGCATCGAATGCCGCGCCGACGACCTCGCCATCGATCGTCCGGACGGGTACGGCGACAACGCAGGTGTAGTGGTGATCCACCCAGGGGCGGCCGCCCGGGCACGGCAGTGGCCACCACATCGGTTCGCCGCGGTGGCCGCCGCCCTGGCCGGTGACGGTCACCGCGTCGTGGTCACCGGCTCACCGGCCGAAGCGGATCTGGTCCGCACCGTGGTGAGGGAGGCAGGGCTGCCCCGCACGGCCATCTGGCCGGCTCCGGGACTGCTCGCGTTGGTCGCGCTGATCAGTGACTGCGCACTTCTGATCTGTGGCGACACCGGAGTCGCACACGTAGCGACCGCCACGGGCACACCGTCGGTGGTGCTGTTCGGCCCCACTCCGCCGCACCGGTGGGGGCCCCGCGGCGACGGCCGCCATATCGCGCTGTGGGCCGGTGACTGCGGCGACCCGCACGCAGACACCCCCGACCCGGGACTGCTCCTGCTGACGGTGCCGCGGGTGCTCGACGCCGCACGGTCCGCTCTGGTGGCCAGCCGATGAGCACATCTCTGCGTATCGGTGTCGTCGGCGTCGGGTACGTCGGCCTCACCACCGCGGTCTGCCTGGCCCGCCGCCACGACGTCGTCGCCGTCGACATCGACGACCGCAAGGTCGCGGCGCTCTTCTCGGGGGTGCCGATCATCGATGAGGCGGACCTGCCCGCGCTGCTGGCCCGCATGCTGGGCTCCGGCCGCCTCACGTTCAGCACCGACTACCAGGCGTTGGCCGACCGCGACGTGGTGTTCGTGTGTGTCTCCACCCCCAGCGGGCCCGACGGTGCCGCCGATCTGCACGCCCTCGACGCCGCCACCACACGGCTTGCCGAGGTGCTGGGCCCCGGCGCGGTCGTCGTCGTCAAATCCACCGTGCCCGTCGGCACCACGCGGCG
>JBQGEH010000044.1:0-10744 GCA_052039515.1 Nakamurella sp.
AACGGGAACCGCCGGGTGTCCAGGTCGGCGACGATGGCCTCCCGCCGCCAGTAGCGGTAGCTGTCGACGACGTTGCGCCGGTCACCGTCGGCCAGCAGCTGCGGGTCGTACCGGTCGTCGACCGGCCACGGACGGGGATGCGGACCGACGCCGACCGGGTCGCCGGCCTGCTCCCACTCGGTGGGGCCGACGGGATCGGGCCCGGTCACGTCACTGCGGCTGGTCGCCGAGACCGATGTCGGCACGGGTGAGGACGCTGCGGTAGGCGATACCGGCGGCGGCGAACACCCCGGCCGCCTCGCCACCGCGGTCCAGGATGGTCGCCACCCCGACGACCTCGGCGCCGGCCTCCCGGACGGCGGTCACCGCGGTCATCGGGGAACCGCCGGTGGTGGTGGTGTCCTCCACCACGAGCACCCGGCGACCACGCACGTCCGGGCCCTCGACCTGCCGTTGCATGCCGTGCGCCTTGGCCGACTTGCGGACCACGAAGGCGTCCAGCGGTCGGCCCGCGGCGTGCATCATCGCCGTCGCCACCGGATCCGCCCCGAGGGTCAGCCCGCCGACGGCGGCGTAGTCCCAGTCCGCGGTGATCTCCCGCAGCAGCCGACCGACCAACGGCGACGCCTCGTGGTGCAGGCTGATCCGGCGCAGGTCGACGTAGTAGTCGGCCTCGCGGCCCGACGACAGGGTGACCCGGCCGTGGACGACGGCGAGATCGGCGACGAGGGCGGCGAGACGGTCCCGGGCGGCGGGGTCCGGCGACGGGGCGGCGGCAGCAGTGCTCATCCGGACAGCCTGTCACAGCCCGGCGATCACCCCCGTGCGCCGTAGACCGCCCGGGACAGCGCGCGGACCGCGGGCCGTGGGAGCAGCCGCGTGACGCCGACGAGGACGCGGTACAGGGCTCCGGGGACCGAGACGATGCGCCCGCGCCGCAGGTCGGCGAGCGAGGCGGCGACGACCGTGTCGACGTCGAGGAAGGCGGCCGCGGGTACCCGGCCCAGGTGGATGCCGGCCCGCTGGTGGAACCCGGTGCGCACGAGCCCGGGACACAGCGCCTGCACCCGCACTCCGGAGCCCCGCAGCGTCATCGCGAGTCCCTCGGTGAACGCCACCACCCAGGCCTTGCTGCCCGCGTAGCTCGCACCGGGGTTGGGGAAGAGCCCGGCCACCGACGCCACGTTGACCACCGCGCCGCTGCGGCGGGCGGTCATCCCGGGCAGCGCCGCGTGCGTCAACGCGAGCACCGCGGTGACGTTGACGGCCAGCTGGCGCTCCAGGTCGGCCACTTCCACGTCGGCGAACGCGGCTCCCAGCCCGATGCCGGCGTTGTTGACCAGCAGGCCCACCGGCCGGGCGGCGTCGGTGAGCCGGTCGGCGACCCGTCCCCGGCCGGCCGCGGTGGTCAGGTCCGCGGGGAGCACCTCGACCGTCGGCGACCCGGCCGACCGCAGGTCCGGTACCGCGGCGGCCAGCCGGTCGGCGTCCCGGGCGACCAGCACCAGCGGATGACCGGCCGCGGCCAGCGCCCGGGCGAACCCGGCGCCGATACCGGCGGTGGCGCCGGTGACCAGTGCGACCGGCGGACGTGGATCGGGCAGGGGCCGGCGGCGGATCATCGGCCGACCCTATCCAGGCGGTGTGGGGTGCTCCGACCTCCGGTTCTCGTCGGCGGGCATCCGAACGTGCGGCACATTCACCGATAGGTGAGGGCCTCGCCCTCGGCGCGACTACGCTGGCCAGGCCCGGGTCCGACGGACCGCCGGTGGTCAGGCTCGCCGCGTCGGCCGTCCGGTGCGGGGACGGAGGGCGGGGTGACGACGACATGACGACCCCCGACGCCGCCCTGCTCGACGATCCCGACGAGGTCGACGACCTCGCCGAGTGGCAGGCCGAACCGTCGACGGCGCATCCGCACGTGGCGCTGCTGCTGGGCGGCAGTGTGCTCATCGTCCTGCTCGCCTGTGTCGCGCCTCTCTTCGTGGTGGGCGACGTGCGGCCGGGGATGCCCACCGGCGTGCTCCTGCTCGCGGTCGCGGTGGCCGCCCTGGCCGGCCTCGCCCCGTTCGTCAGTCCCCGGCTGCGCGACCTGCGCTACATCACCGGCGTCCTCGTCGTGCTGGACCTGCTGCCGCTGGTGCTGGCGGCCACCGTCGCCGAGCACACCCCGGAACGTCGGTGGTCGGCCGTGCTGCTGATCCCGGTGTTGATCGCCGCGGCCACGCTGGGGTCGCGGCTGTACGCCGCCGAACTGGTCGCCGGGTGCGCCGTCGGGGTCGTGCTGATGGCGCACTGGGCGCCGGACGGGCGCGAGGCGGTGCTCACCGCGGTGGGCTCGACGTTCTTCCTGGTCGTCTGCGCGAGCGTCACCCGGTCCGACCGGACCGCCCTTGACCTGCGCTACCGCCAGTGGCTGCGCCGCTCCCGTCGTGACGCGATGACCGGGCTGCTCAACCGCCGCGGCCTGGTCGCCGCTTTCCCCGCGGTACGGCAGGACTGCCTGGACGCGGGGGTGCCGCTGGGGGTGGTGATGATGGACATCGACCACTTCAGCCGGATCAACGCCGAGCACGGGCACGGGCACGGCGACCGGGTGCTGCGTGCGCTGTGCGCCCGGGTCGGCGAGCTGCCCGAGGTCGCCGAGGGCATCGTCGCCCGCATCGGCGGCGAGGAACTGGTGGTGATGGTCCCCCGCCCGGCCGCCGACACCGCGGAGGCACTGCGGGCGGCGCTGCACCGGGACCCGCCGCACCCCGGGTTGACCGTCAGCATGGGCATCTGCGACGCCGACCCGGCGGGTTGCGCCGACACCGAGGCGATGTGGCGGCTGGTGCACGACACGGACACCGCCATGTACCGGGCCAAGCAGCTCGGCCGCGACCGCGTCGAACGGGTCGATCCCGGCGGCGGGGCCGGCGCCACCGGAACGGCGACCCGTCCGGAGCCACCCCGGTGGGGTCCCCGCCCGATGGGTGCGGCGGCCGCGGAGGTGGCCGTCCCGGGCCGGTCGGCCGGGCCGTCCCCCCAGGACGCCACCGACGACCGGATCTTCGGTGCCTACTGCGTGGCCTTCGCCGCGATCGGGGCGGTCGCCCTGGCTATCCCGGTCGCCGTGGACCCGCACACCGCGTGGGCCTGGGTGTTCGGCGCCGGGCTGGTGCTGATGGCGGCGCTCGGCGTGGTGGCGGTGGTGCGCCGGCGGCCGTCGCCGATGCTGTTGACCGGCTCGATGTGCGTGGTCACCGAGGTCGCCACGCTCGCCGCGGTGCTGGCCACCCCGGACCTGGAGCACCGGCTGCTGGTGGTGTGCGTGCTGACGGTGCCGGTGCTGGTGTCCGCCCACGCCATGCCGCTGCCGTGGCTGGGCGGCCAGAGCCTGCTGGTGGGGGTCGGGGTCGGACTCGCCGCGACGGGTCCCGGCGAGCCGGTCGGCGCGGAGTGGATGCACCGCACCCTCAGCCAGGCCGCGCTGCTGTGCGCCGCGCCCGGCGTGCTGTTCTGGTTGCGTCGCCGCCGCGAGGAGGCCAACGCCCGACTGCGGAGACTCGCCTCGGTGGACCCGTTGACGGGGGTGCACAACCGGGACGGGCTGGAGCTCGGCGCCGCCGCCCTCGGGGAGCGGCCGCTGCGGGTGATGACGCTGAACGTGGTCGGCTTCAAGGCACTCAACGACACGTTCGGGCACGTCTTCGGTGACGAGGTGCTCGTCCACCTCGGGCGGGCACTGGCCCATGCGGTGGGCACGACGTCCGCGGCCGGGGACGCGGGCCGGCCGGCCCCGGTCATCGGCCGCACCGGCGGCGACCGCTTCGTGGTGGTCGGCGCCGACCCGTTCGACCCGGCGCTGACCGGACGCGTCGTGCGCAGCCTGCAGACCTTCCCCCCGGAGGTCGTGGTGGCCACCGGCGAGGCGGCCGGGACGGTGCACACCACGGCGGAGCTGTGGGCGCTGGTCGCCGCGGCCGAGGCGGCGGCGGTCCGCCCGACGCCCCGGCGCGCCGGGCCCGGTGGTCTCACCACCGGGCGCCGGCGTCCGTGACCGCGGTTCAGACCTCCACGCGCTCCCCCGCACGGACGACCAGCGCGTCGCCGCCGTCGGCCACGTCGACGACGACCGTGTCACCGTCACGGATCTCGCCCTGCAGCAGCTCGCGGGCGAGCTGGTCACCGATGGCCGACTGGACCAGCCGGCGCAGCGGACGCGCCCCGTAGAGCAGGTCGAAGCCGTTCATCCCCAGCCATTCCAGCGCCGGACGCCGCACGTCCAGCGTCAGCCGCCGCCCGGACAGCCGCCGGGCCAGTGCCGCCACCTGGATGTCGACGATGGCGACCAGGTCGTCGATGGTCAGCGCGTCGAAGAAGACCACGTCGTCGAGCCGGTTGAGGAACTCCGGCTTGAACGAGCGCCGGACGACCTCCATGACGGCGTCGTGCTTCTGGGTGTCGGACAGACCCGGGTCGACCAGTGCGGCCGAGCCCAGGTTCGACGTCAGGATGAGGATGGTGTTGCGGAAGTCGACCGTGCGGCCCTGACCGTCGGTCAGCCGCCCGTCGTCCAGGACCTGCAGCAGCACGTCGAAGACGTCCGGGTGGGCCTTCTCGACCTCGTCGAGCAGCACCACGCTGTACGGCCGCCGCCGCACCGCCTCGGTCAGCTGACCGCCCTGGTCGTAACCCACGTAGCCGGGCGGCGCGCCGACGAGCCGGGCCACCGAGTGCTTCTCGGCGTACTCGCTCATGTCGATGCGCACCATCGCCCGCGGGTCGTCGAACAGGAAGTCGGCCAGCGCCTTGGCGAGTTCGGTCTTGCCGACACCGGTCGGTCCGAGGAAGAGGAACGAGCCGGTCGGCCGGTCCGGGTCGGAGATCCCCGCCCGGGAACGCCGGACCGCGTCGGACACCGCCCGCACCGCGGCCTTCTGACCGACGACCCGGCGGCCGAGTTCGTCCTCCATCCGCAGCAGCTTGGCGGTCTCGCCCTCCAGCAG
The DNA here is from genome assembly GCA_052039515.1 of Nakamurella sp. Taxonomy (GTDB): domain Bacteria; phylum Actinomycetota; class Actinomycetes; order Mycobacteriales; family Nakamurellaceae; genus Nakamurella. Next base: position 4,992 of record JBQGEH010000044.1, read on the forward strand.
CCGGCCGGCCGGGATCCCCGTCCAGGCCGCGATGACGGTGGCGATGTCGTCCGCGCCGACCTCCTCGCTGATCATCGGGGCACCGTCGGTGGCCACCGGCTCGCTCTGCGACGCCTCGGCGAGCTCCCGCTCGAGCACCGGGATCTGGCCGTAGAGCAGCTCCGACGCCTTGGCCAGATCACCTTCGCGTTGCGCCTTCTCGGCCGAGATGCGGGCCTCGTCGACCTTCTTCTTCAGCTCCCCCACCCGGTTCAGGCCGGTCTTCTCCCGCTCCCAGCGGGCGTTGAGCTCACCGAGCTGCTCGGTGCGGTCGGCGAGGTCACGGCGCAGCCGCTGCAGCCGTTCCGCCGACGACGGATCCGACTCCTTCTGCAGGGCCAGCTCTTCCATCTTCAGCCGGTCGACCGACCGCTGGAGCTCGTCGATCTCGACCGGGCGCGAGTCGATCTCCATGCGCAGCCGGGACGCCGCCTCGTCGATGAGGTCGATGGCCTTGTCCGGCAGGAAGCGGGCGGTGATGTAGCGGTCGGACAGCGTCGCGGCGGCGACCACCGCGGCGTCGGAGATGCGGACCCCGTGGTGCGCCTCGTAGCGCTCCTTCAGGCCGCGCAGGATGCCGATGGTGTCCTCCACCGACGGCTCCCCCACGAAGACCTGCTGGAAACGGCGCTCCAGGGCCGGGTCCTTCTCGATGTGGGTGCGGTACTCGTCCAGCGTGGTGGCGCCGACCATCCGCAACTCGCCGCGGGCCAGCAACGGCTTGAGCATGTTGCCGGCGTCCATCGCGCCCTCGCCGGTGGCGCCGGCACCGACCACGGTGTGCAGCTCGTCGATGAAGGTGACGACCTGACCGTCGGAGCCGGTGATCTCCTCGAGGACGGCCTTGAGGCGCTCCTCGAACTCACCGCGGTACTTCGCGCCGGCGATCATCGCGCCGAGGTCCAGCGAGATCAGCCGCTTGCCGCGCAACGACTCCGGCACGTCGCCGGCGACGATGCGCTGGGCCAGTCCCTCGACGACGGCGGTCTTGCCGACGCCGGGCTCGCCGATCAGCACCGGGTTGTTCTTCGTGCGGCGGGACAGCACCTGGACCACGCGCCGGATCTCGGCGTCGCGGCCGATGACCGGGTCGATACGACCCTCGCGGGCGCGCTCGGTGAGGTCGATGCCGTACTTGGACAGCGCCTGGTAGCTGCCCTCCGGGTCGGGCGAGGTGACCTTGCGGTCGCCGCCCCGGACGGCCGGGAACGCCGCGACGACGCCGTCCTCGGTCACCCCGGCGGCGTTGAGCAGCGCGGCGGTGTCGGCGGGGCGGCGGGCCAGCGCGGCCAGCAGGTGCTCGGTGGACAGGTACTCGTCGCCGGTGGTGCGCATGATCTGTTCGGCCGCGGTCAGCACGTTCGCCAGCGCCTGCGACAGCTGCGGCTTGGCCACGGTGGTGCCGGTCGCCCGCGGGAAGCGGTTGACCACGGCCGCGACCTGGGCGGCGACCGCGGCGGGGTCGGCGCCCAGACTGCGCAGCAGCTCGGGCGCGGTGGAACCCTGCACGGTCAGGAGCGACGCGAGCAGGTGGGCCGGCTCCACGGTGCCGTTGCCGGCGGTCGTGGCGGCGGAGATGGCGTCCGCGAGGACCTCGCGGCTGCGGGTGGTGAGCAGGTCGGTGTTCATGGGCCTCTCGGGTGTGACGACGGATCGGGTGCCCCACTCCCCTGAGCGGAGATCGGGCGTTAAGTTGAGTGTACTCGACTCAGGTCTGTGGCACCAGAGGCGCTGTGACCCGGACGAGGTGGGTGAGCCGGCCACCTCGCTTGTGCATTCCCGCACGCAGCCTGTAGCAAGGGGCGATGAACGCCCCCGCCATGTCCCGCCACCAGGAGATCGAGGTCAAGCTCGAAGCGGGCAGCGGGTTCTCGATGCCCGACCTGAGCTCGATCCGTGGCGTCGCGGCCGTCTCCGAGCCGGTCGTGCACGAGCTGGACGCCACCTATCACGACACCCTCGCGCTGGACCTGCTGCAGGCGCGGATCACCCTGCGCCGACGGGTCGGCGGCAAGGACGCCGGCTGGCACCTCAAGCTCCCGGGCAACGGCCCGGGCGCCTCCTGGGTGGGCAGCAGCAACCGCACGGAGCTGGCGTTCCCGCTGCACGACGAGCTGCCCGACGAGCTGGCCGACCTCGTCCGCGGGGTCACCCGGGGCGAGCCGGTGGTCCCGGTCGCCTCCATCCGCACCCGGCGGACGGTGATCGAGCTGCTGGACGCGTCCGGCACCCCACTGGTCGAGCTGGCCGACGACACCGTCGAGACCGAGGTGCTCGGCGAGGTCGGGGTGGCGCGCGGCCGCGGCGGCCCACGCGCGTGGCGGGAGCTGGAGGTCGAGCTGCTCGACGGCGACGAGGACACCGTCCGGCTCACCGCGGCCCGGCTGACCAAGGCCGGCGCCCGGACCGCCACGTCACCGTCCAAGCTGTCCGCGGCGCTGGCCGCCGGGGGCAGGGCGCCGCTGCGGTCGGCGGTCGGCACGCCGGGCCCGAACCGGCGGAGCCAGGCCTCCGACGTGGTCCTGCAGGGGCTCGCCCGACACCGGGACGCCCTCGTCGTCGCCGACGTGGGGTTGCGCCTGGGCTCCCCCGAGTCGCTGCGGGCCAGCCGGGCCGCCGCCCGCCGGCTGCGCAGCGCACTCACGGTGTTCCGCAGCCTGTTCCGCGAGGAACCGGTCGACCGGCTGCTCAAGGGTCTGCGGGCGATGGACAAGGTGCTGCAACCGGTCCGGGACAACGACATCCTGCTGGCCCGGCTGACCGGCGAGATCAGCGAGGAGCCGCCCGAGTTCGCGCAACCCGCCGAGGTGCTGCTGCGCCGGGCGCTGGCCGACCGCAACGCCGACGCCTGGGAGGGGGTGCAGCTCTGGCTGGCCCGCACCCAGCCCGTGCGGCTGATCCAGCGACTGGACGCGTTCCTCGCCGATCCGCCCCTGGACCCGGCCCAGCGCGGCCAGGCCGGCCGGCTGCTGCCGGCGATGATCGCCGCCGCCTGGAACCGGGTCCGCAAGCTCGCCGACGTCGCGCTGGCCGACCCGGACGACGTGCGGGCGCTGGAGCGGGTGCGGCGGGCGGCGAAGTCCGTCCGGTACGCCGCGGAACTCGCGGGCACGGCGCTGGGCGACGCGCCCGTCGTCTTCGCCGCCGCCGTCGAGGAGATCCAGGAGGTGCTGGGCGAGCACCGCAACGCGCTGCTGGTCGGCGAGTTCCTGGTCGCCCTGGCCGCCGACGTGCGGACGTCCGGACGGGCCGGCTTCCTCTACGGGCGGCTGCACGCGGTGGCCGACTCCACCGTGCTGTCGGCGGTCGACGACTTCGCCGACGCCTGGGACCGGGCCGACGACGGGGAGCTGATCAGCTGGCTGCGGTGACTGTCCCGGCCCGGGGTGTCGCGGCGGGAACGGTGGAGCCGTCAGTCCCGGGTGGCGAAGGCGGCGTCGAACGCGGCGGCCGGCGCCGGGAACGCCAGCGAGCGGACGAACTCCAGGGCCTGCGGGGCGCCCAGCAGCCTGTCCATCCCGGCGTCCTCCCACTCCACCGAGATGGGGCCGGTGTAGTCGATGGCGTTGAGCATCCGGAACGCGTCCTCCCACGGCACGTCGCCGTGGCCGGTGGAGATGAAGTCCCAGCCGCGCCGCGGGTCGGCCCAGGCCAGGTGGGACCCGAGCCGGCCGTTGCGGCCGTTGCCCATCCGCCGCCGGGTGTCCTTGCAGTCCACGTGGTAGATGCGGTCCCGGAAGTCCCACAGGAACGCCACCGGATCCACGTCCTGCCAGACCATGTGGCTGGGGTCCCAGTTGAGCCCGAACTCCGGCCGGTGCCCAATGGCCTCCAGGGTGCGCACGGTCGTCCAGTAGTCGTAGGCGATCTCGCTCGGGTGCACCTCGTGCGCGAAGCGGACGCCGACCTCGGCGAAGACGTCGAGGATGGGGTTCCAGCGGTCGGCGAAATCGCGGTAGCCGGCGTCGATCGCCTCCTGGGAGACCGGCGGGAACATCGCCACGTACTTCCAGATCGCCGAGCCGGTGAAGCCGATGACGGTGTCCACGCCGAGCGCCGCGGCGAGCCGGGCGGTCGCCTTCATCTCCTCCGCCGCCCGCTGCCGGACGCCCTCCGGATCGCCGTCACCCCACACCCGGTCGGAGACGATGTTGCGGTGCCGCTCGTCGATGGGGTCGTCGCAGACCGCCTGGCCCTTCAGGTGGTTCGAGATCGCGAACAGCTTCAGGCCGTGCCGCTCCAGCAGCTCCAGACGCCCCCGGACGTAGTCGGCGTCGTCCCACCGCCACGGATCCAGATGATCACCCCAGCAGGCGATCTCGAGTCCGTCGTAGCCCCAACCGGCGGCCAGCCGGGCCACCTCCTCCAACGGCAGATCGGCCCACTGGCCGGTGAACAGGGTGATCGGTCGGGTCATGCTCGCTCCTCGTGCGGATCGGGACGGCGCGGGATCTCGTGCCGGGACGGTGCCGGTCAGACGGTGGCCCAGGTGCCGTCGGCGGCGCTGCGCTCGACGGCGGCCAGCACCCGCTGCACCTGCAGCCCGTCGGCGAAGCCGGGCTGGGGCGGGACGCCGTCGGCGATACCGGTGATCAGGTCGACCACCTGGTGGGTGAAGGGGTGCTCGTACCCCAGCCCGTGCCCGGCCGGCCACCAGTGGTCGACGTAGGTGTGCACGGGCTCGGTGACCACGACCCGGCGGAATCCCGCGGTGGCCGGGTCGTCGGTCGCGTCCAGGACGTGCAGGACGTTCATGTCCTCGAAGTCGAACGCCAGTGACCCGGTGGAGCCGTTGATCTCGAGCCGGATGGCGTTCTTGCGGCCGAGGGCGAAGCGGGTCGCCTCGAACACCCCGACGGCGTCGCTGTCGGTGAAGGCGGCCAGGAAGGTGGCCGCGTCGTCGACGCTGACCCGGCCGCGGGTGCCGGTGCCCGGCACCGGCCGCTCGTCGACGAAGGTGGTCAGCCGCCCGGTCACCGTGCTGATCCGCAACCCGGTGATGAACTGGGTGAGATCGACGATGTGGGCGCCGATGTCACCGAGGGCGCCGGATCCGGCGCGGTCCCTGTCGAGTCGCCAGGTGAAGCCCGCCTCCGGGTCGGACAGCCAGTCCTGCAGGTACTGCGCCCGGATGTGCCGGACGGTCCCGATGCGTCCCTGCGCGACCAGCGTGCGGGCCAGCTGGATGGCGGGCACCCGGCGGTAGGTGAAGCCGACCATGGCGACCGTCCCGAACCGGGCGGCCGCGGCGGCGGCCGCCTCGGTCATCCGCTCCGCCTCGGCGACGTTGTTGGCCAGCGGCTTCTCGCACAGCACGTGCTTGCCGGCTTCCAGTGCGGCCACGGCGATCTCGGCGTGGGTGTCACCGGGAGAGCAGATGTCGACGAGGTCGATGTCGTCGCGGTCCAGCAGCGACCGCCAGTCGGTCTCGGCCGTGTCCCAGCCGAGCCGGGCGGCGGCGGCGGCGACGCCGTCCCGGTCGCGGCCGACCAGGGCGCGCATCCGCGGGTGCCGCGGCAGGTCGAAGAACCGCGGCGCGGTCCGCCAGGCCTGGGAGTGGGCGGCCCCCATGAAGGCGTAGCCGATCATCCCGATGCCGAGGTCTGCGGTCGGTGGGCGGGTCATGCGGTTCCTCTCGGTGGCGGACGGGTCACGGAGCCGGGTGGGGCTGTCGGACCGCCCCTCCCGCACCGGATCTCAGGACTCGAACGCGG
>JBQGEH010000045.1:0-12285 GCA_052039515.1 Nakamurella sp.
GGCAGCTCGGAGGAGATGACGACGACGGCCGTGCCGGCGGCTGCGGCGTCGTTGATGATGCGGTAGATGTCGGCCTTGGCGCCGACGTCCACCCCGCGGGTGGGTTCGTCGAGGATGAGGACCTTCGGCCGGGTCCGCAGCCACTTCGACAGCAGGACCTTCTGCTGGTTGCCGCCGGAGAGCCGGCGGACCTTCTGGTCGCGGGGCGACTTGATCCCCATCTGGGTCCGCTCGTCGTCCGCCGCGCGACGGACGGAGGGGCCACGCACCACGCCGCCGGTGGACACCCGACCGAAGCTGGCCATCACGATGTTGGCGGCCACGCTCTGCCCGAGGACCAGTCCCTGCTCCTTGCGGCTCTCCGGGACCAGCGCGATCCCGGCCCGCATGGCCGCCCGCGGCGACGACGCCCGGAACCGGGTCCCGTCGACGGTGACCGTGCCGGTGACCGGCCGGTCCGCACCGAAGACCAGCCGGGCGAACTCGGACCGTCCGGAGCCGACGAGGCCGGCGATGCCGACGATCTCGCCGGCGCGGACGGTGAGGTCCACCGGTCCGACCCCGGCACCGTCGCCGATACCGTCCACCTCGAGCACCACCCGGCCCGGGGCCGGTCGGTCGCCGGTGAACAGCGCCTCGATCGACCGGCCGACCATCCGGTTGACGATGGCCTCGGGGGTGGCCTCGGCGATCGGCAGCGTCTCGACGAAGCGGCCGTCCCGGAGGACGGTCACCACGTCGGCCAGCTGCGCGATCTCGTCCATCCGGTGCGTGATGTAGACGATCGCGGTGCCGCGGCGGCGCAGCTCGTGCACGATCTGGAACAGGTTGGCGACCTCACGGGCCGACAGCGCCGCGGTGGGTTCGTCGAACACGATCACCTTGGGATCGCTGGCCAGTGAGCGGGCGATCTCTATGAGCTGCTGCTGACCGGTGCTGAGCCGGTCCGCCCGGGTCTGCTCGGAGAACGTCGCCCCCACCCGCTGCAGCTGCTCCCGCGCCCGGGCCCGGGTGGTCCGCCGGTCGAGCACGGCGATCCCGGTCCGGTACTCCCGGCCCATGGCCAGGTTGTCCGCGACCGACAGGTTCGGCGCGATGAGCAGCTCCTGGTGCACGATCGCGATGCCCGCGTCCTTGGCCGACCGGACGTCGAGAACGCGCTTCTCACCGTCGATCTCGATCGTGCCGGCGTCCGGGGTGTGGATGCCGGCGAGGATCTTCATCAGGGTCGACTTGCCCGCCCCGTTCTCACCGGCCAGCACGTGCACCTGTCCGGCCAGCAGGTCGAGGTCCACACCGTCGACGACGGTGACGCCGGCGAACCGCTTGACGATCCCGCGGAGCCGGACGACCGGGCGCGGAGGGTGTGCCGCCGTCATCTCATCCCCAGGGGGTGTAGTCGGCGGCGGTGTCCTTGTCGACCAGCGTGGTCGGGAGCTCGATGAGCGTCTCGGCCGGCTTCTCGCCGTTGTGCAGCGCGTTGCCGATCTCCACGCCCTTGTTGGCCAGCGCGACCGGGTCCTGGGCGGCGGTCGCGGTGATCATGCCGCCGGAGGTGATGGTGTCCACGGCCGCCTTGGCGCCGTCCACCGAGGTGATGATGATGTCCATGTTCTTCTGCTTGGCGGCGAGCTCCACACCGGCCGCGGTCGGATCGTTGATGGCGAAGATCGCGACGATGTCCGGGTTGGCGGTGAGGATGTCGGTGGCCACCGGCAGCGCCTTGTCGCGGCTGTTGTCGCCCCGTTGCTCGGCGACGATGCTGATGTCGGGGTAGTTCTCGAGGGTCTTCTTGCATCCGGTGACCCGGTCGGCGACGGCGGAGATGGGAGTGCCGTCGACGATGGCGATCTGGCCCTTGCCGCCGATCTGCTTGGCCAGCGACTCGCACGAGACCTCGCCCGCCTGGGTGTTGTTCGTCGTGACGGACGCGCTCGCGTTCTTGGTCACCGAGTCGATGCCGACGACCGGGATACCCGCGTCGATCGCCCGCTTGACGGCCGGTCCGACGGCGTCGGAATCCACCGGGTCGATGACGATGAAGTCGACGCCGGAGGTGATGAACTGGTCGATCTGGTTGGACTGCACGGAGACGTCCTCGCCGGCCTCCTGGGAGAGGACCTCGGCGCCGAGCGCCTGGCCCGCGGAGATCACGGTGTTGGACTCCAGCACGAAGAACGGGTTGGTGCTGTTGGAGACGGTGACGCCGATCTTGAGCCCGCTGCCGCTGCCCCCGCTGCTCGACGAGCCGGCGGCGCCGGCGGCGTCGCCCGAGCCGCAGGCGGCGGCGGTGAGGAGCAGACCCGCCGCGAGGGCGGGGAACAGGACGCGGTTGCGGACGGAATGGACTGCTGTGGCCATCGTGGATTCCTCTTCCGGGGTGGGTGATCTGGGGTCGGCAGGGCAGGAGGGGACGAACGGGGGTGGACGCGGGGAGCGGGAGTGCGGTGTGGTCAGGCGGGAGTGGGTGCGGCGTCCGAGAACGCCTGCAGGCGTTGGAAGACCGGGTCGACGCGGTCACCGAGCAGGTCGAAGATCTCGCGCAGTTCGGCGTAGCGGGCCGCCCTGGCCGGGTCGGGCACGACCGGTGCGGGCAGCGAGTGCCAGGACGCGGCCCGCTCGGCGATGTCGGTGACGTGGCCGGTCGCGGTCGCGGCGATGAGGGCGTTGCCGAGCAGCGCGCACTCGGCCTTGGGCATCTTGACGAACGGGACGCCCAGCACGTCGGCCTTGATCGAGACCCACAGATCGGACTTCGAGCCGCCGCCCATCGCCCGCACCTCGGTGAGCCGGCGGCCGATGACGGCGGGCGCCCGGTCCGCCCAGGCGGCGTACTGGAAGGCGATGCCCTCCAGCACCGACCGGTACAGGTGCGCCCGGGTGTGACCGGCGGTGGCGCCGACCCAGCCGCTGCGCAGGTAGGGCTTGGCCGGCAGCACGCCGCCCTGGAAGTGCGGCAACCACAAGAGTCCGCCGGATCCGACCTCCACCTCGGCGGCCATCCGCTCCAGGGTGGCGAACGCCTCGTCCGCGGGTGCGGGGTCGGCGACGATCGCCTGTCGGACCCACTCCGGGCCCATCCCGCCGCCGTTGATGTAGGAGAACGACAGGAACCCGCCCGGCACGATCGAGCGGGACGTGACCATCGACATGTGCTCGACGTCGGGCGCCCACCGGTCCAGGCACATGGTGAAAAGGCTGGCGGTACCGGCGGAGTCGGACGCCTGTCCCGGTGCGACGAGTCCGGCGCCCAGGCAGGCGACGATCTGGTCACCACCGCCGGCGGCGATCGGTACCCCCACCGGGATCCCGGTGGCCGCACTGGACTCCGGGGTGACCCGGCCGATGACGTCCAGGGGATCCACGATGCGGGGCAGCTTGTCGGCGTCCAGTCCGAACAGCGCGATGAGATCGTCCGACCAGCGGGCGTTCTGGGCATCCGCGAGGTTGGAGAAGCACAGGTTGGCGGTGTCGATGTAGGCGTCCTCGACGCCCAGACCGGCGAGTCGGGCGGCCACGAACGGGCCGGGCACCTGGAAGGTGGCGGTCCGGGCGTAGACGTCGGGGTGCCGGCGCTTGAGCCAGCGCTCCTTGGTGCCGTGCGAGTAGGTCGGCGGTCCGCCGGAGATCCGGGTGATCTCGGCGGCGTGCGGTGCCATCTCGTAGATGTCTGTCCCGCAGCGGGAGTCCAGCCACGAGTCGAACGGGGCCACCGGCGCGAAATCGGCGCCCACGGCACCGATCCCGGCCATCTGGCTGGAGAACGAGACCCCGGCGATGTCGGCGGCGCGGTGCGACGCCTCGACCGCGCGGCGGATCGCGGTGTGTGCCTCCTGTTCGATGGCGAGCAGGTCCTGCTCGACCACGCCGGGGCGCGGGGTGTCCAGCGTGGACGCGACCGATGCGGTGGCGATGATCTGGCCGTCGAGGTCGACGACGGCCGCCTTGACCAGCGTCGTGCCCATGTCGCAGGCGACGAAGACCGGGCCGGTCACGGCGCGATCACCACCTTGAGCGCCTCGCCCGCGGCCGAGGCGCGGAACGCCTCCCCGATGTCGGCGAGGGCGTAGTGGTGGGTCACCAGCGGGCGGAACGCGTCGGCGTGCCCGGTCAGCACGGCGAGCGCGTCCACACAGTCCCGGGTGGTGTTGGCGGTGGAGCCGGTGACGCGGAGTTCCCGGTAGTGCACCAGGTTCGCGTCCAACGCGACCTCGCCACGGCCGCTGTGCAGCCCGGCGAAGAAGTTGATCCGCCCACCGAGCGCGGCGGTGTGCAGGCTCTGCGTGAACAGCTCCGGGACGGGGGTGGCCACCAGCGTGCAGTCCGCACCCCGGTCGTCGGTCTCGGCGAGAACTCGGGCGGGCAGGTCCTCGGCGCGCGGGTCGACGGTGACGTGGGCGCCGAAGCGGGCCGCGAGCTCCCGGCGGGCCGCCGAGGTCTGGCTGACGATGATCCGCTCCACCCCGATCTGCCGGGCCAGCACGACGGCGAGCAGCCCGATCGGGCCGGCGCCGTGGATCAGCAGGGTGTCCGCCGCGCTGAGCTCGACCGCGCGGACGCCGCGCAGCACCGCGGCCAGCGGCTCCATCAGGACGGCGACCTCGGGATCCAGACCGTCCGGAACCGGGATGACGTTGCCCTGCTCGACGGCCCGTCGCGGTACCCGCACGGACTCGGCGAAGCCGCCGTCGATGGTGAGACCGGTGGCGGCGTAGTGCACGCAGAGGTTGCTGCGGCCGCCGCGGCACGCCGGGCAGTGCCCGCAGCCGATGTTCGGGGCCACCGCCACCAACGTGCCCGGCGCGAGACGCTCATCGGGGGAGGCGTTCTCGCGCACCCGGCCGACGAACTCGTGACCGGGGATGCGGACGGTTCCGGCGGGGTAGAGCCGGTGTTCGCCGCGGGCGATCTTCAGATCCGTGCCGCAGATGCCGGCGAGGACCACGTCGACGACGACCTCTCCCGGGGCGGCCACGGGGACGTCGACGTCGACCAGGTTCATGGCCGTCGGCGAGTGGAATTCGAGAGCGAGCATACCGTCCTGAGCTTCATCGGTGAGGAGGTCGAACAGATGCCCGCGCTCTGAGCAAATGTCTCGACCGTAGTCAATGCGCGGTGCCGGGCACCGTCAACGAGATCAACAAGAGTGCGCAGTGCGCGGCAGCCGCTGCTCAGGTGAGCAGCGGCCCGGCCCCGTCGGACCCGTCCCGCAGGTCGGATCCGACCGGTCCGGTCAGACGAGAGCCTGGGTGTGCCAGACGGTCTTGGTCTCGGTGAAGACGGTGACCCGGGCCAGCGCGGCCGGTGCGGTGCTGTCCGGGATGGGCCGCAGCACCCGCTTGAGGGTGTCGGCGGCGGTGACCTCCAGGGCGGTCCAGTCCAGGTCGCCGGCGCCGGACAGGTCGACGGCGTTGACGTCGGCGTGACCGACCAGCCAGGGGGCGAGTTCGGCCGGCGAGCCGGTGAGCACGTTGACCACGCCCGCCGGCAGGTCGCTGGTGGCGAGCACCTCGCTGAGGCTGACCGCCGACAACGGCGCCCGTTCGTTGGCCACCACGACGACGGTGTTGCCGGTGAGGATCACCGGGGCGACGGTGCTGACCAGACCGAGCAGACTGTCCACCGGCTGCTGCGGTGCGACGACCGCGACCACGCCGGTCGGCTCGGGGACGGACAGGTTGAAGTACGGCCCGGCCACCGGGTTCGCGTGCCCGCTGATCTGCGCGTACTTGTCGCACCACCCGGCGTACCAGACCCAGAGGTCGATCGCCCGGTCGACCTGGGCGTTCGCGGTCGCGGCGGAACCGCCCTCCACGCTGAGGATCTCGCGGACGAACTGGTCGCGCCGCCCCTCCAACAGCTCGGCGATCCGGGAGAGGATCTGTCCCCGGTTGTAGGCGGTGGCAGCCGACCACGGCGTCACCGCGGCGCGGGCGGCGCGGACCGCGTCCCGGGCGTCCTTGCGGGAGGCCTTGGCGGCGTTGGCCACGAACGTTCCTTTCCTGCTGCTCACCGCGTACACCCGGCCGGACTCGCTGCGCGGGAACGCTCCTCCGATGAAGAGCTTGTAGGTCTTGTGGACGGCGAGCCTGGTCACTTCAGGTTTCCTTTCGCGGCAGCCTCGACCCGGGGCGAGGTCAGGTACGACAGCAGACCGGGGACGCCGCCCTCGCGGCCGTAGCCGGACTCCTTGTAGCCGCCGAACGGCGACGTCGGGTCGAACTTGTTGAACGTGTTGGTCCACACCACGCCGGCCTTCAGCCGGTCGGCGACGGCCAGCACCCGGGAGCCCTTCTCGCTCCAGATACCGGCGGACAGGCCGTAGGGGGTGTTGTTGGCCTTCTCGATGGCCTCGGCCGGGGTGCGGAAGCTCAGCACCGACAGCACCGGGCCGAAGATCTCGTCGCGGGCGATGCGGTGGCTGGGGGAGACCCGGGTGTAGATCGTCGGGGGGTACCAGAAGCCGCGGTCGGGTAGCTCGCAGGGCGCGCTCCAGCGGATCGCCCCCTCGGCCTCGCCGACCGCGGCGTGTTCGGTGATGGTGGCGAGCTGGGCGGCGGAGTTGATCGCCCCGACATCGGTGTTCTGGTCCAGCGGGTCACCGACGCGCAGCGTCGACAGCCGGACCTTGAGCCGCTCGACGACGTCGTCGTGGATGTTCTCCTGGACCAGCAGCCGCGAACCCGCGCAGCAGACCTGACCCTGGTTGAAGTAGATGCCGCTGACGATGCCCTCGACGGCCTGGTCGATGGGGGCGTCGTCGAAGACGATGTTGGCGCCCTTGCCGCCGAGCTCCAGCGTCAGCTTCTTGGTGGAACCCGCGACGGCACGGGCGATGCCCTGACCGACGGCGGTGCTGCCGGTGAAGGCGACCTTGTCCACGCCGGGGTGCGCGACCAGGGCTCCACCCATGCTGCCGGGGCCGGAGAGGATGTTGACCACCCCGGCGGGAAGCTCGGCCTGCTGCAGGATCTCGGCGAACAGCAGCGCGGTCAGCGGGGTGGTCGACGCCGGTTTGACCACCACCGTGGTCCCGGCGGCCAGTGCCGGGGCGATCTTCCAGGCGAGCATCATCAGCGGGAAGTTCCACGGGATGACCTGGGCGGCGACGCCGAGGCCGCGCGGGTCCGGGCCGAGGCCCGCGTGGTCGAGCTTGTCGGCCCAGCCGGCGTAGTAGAAGAACCAGGCGGCCACGGTCGGGATGTCGAAGTCCCGCGTCTCCTTGATCGGTTTGCCGTTGTTCATCGTCTCGGCCACGGCGAGCTCGCGGGAGCGTTCCTGGACCAGGCGGGCGATGCGGTACAGGTACTTGGCGCGCTCGGCGCCGGGCATCCGGGACCAGGTCTGCTCGTAGGCGCGGCGGGCGGCGGCGACCGCGAGGTCGACGTCGTGGGCGTCGCCGCCGGCCATGGTGGCCAGCCGCTCGCCGGTGGCCGGGGCGATCGTGTCGAAGGGGGTGCCGTGCCCGTCGACGAACTCGCCGTCGATGAACAGGCCGTAGTGGTCGCGGAGGTCGACGATGGCGGCCGATTCCGGCGCCGGTGCGTACTGGAGGAAGGTCATGGGGGTCCTGTCAGTCGATGGTGACGTAGTCGGGGCCGGAGTACCGGCCGGTCCGCAGCTTCTGGCGCTGCAGCAGGACGTCGTTGAGCAGGCTGGACGCGCCGAACCGGAACAGGTGCGGGGTGAGCCACTCCTCACCGACGGTCTCGGCCACCAGCACCAGGTGCTTGATCGCGTCCTTGGACGTGCGGATGCCGCCGGCGGGCTTGACACCGACCTTCTCGCCGGTGAGCCGGTACCAGTCGCGGACGACCTCCAGCATCGACAGCGTCATCGGCAGGGTCGCCGCCGGGGACACCTTGCCGGTCGAGGTCTTGATGAAGTCGCCACCGGCCAGGATGGCCAGCCACGAGGCGCGGCGGACGTTGTCGTAGGTGTTGAGCTCGCCGGTCTCCAGGATCACCTTGAGGTGCGCCGAGCTGCCGTCGGGCCGACGGCAGGCCGCCTTCACCGCCTCGATCTCGTCGTAGACCTCGCCGTACCGGCCGGCCAGGAACGCGCCGCGGTCGATGACCATGTCGATCTCGTCGGCGCCGGCGGCGACCGCCTCGGCGGTGTCGGCCAGCTTGACCGCCAGCGACGCACGGCCACTGGGGAACGCGGTGGCCACCGCGGCCACGTTGATCCCGTCGTCCCGGCCGGCCGAGTGCGCCGCTCCCAGCGCCTCGACCGCGACCGGGACCAGGTCGCCGTAGATACACACCGCGGCCACGCGGGGGGCGGACAGATCGCTCGCGTCCGGGACGAGCGCCTTGGCGACCAGTGAGCGCACCTTGCCGGGGGTGTCGGCGCCTTCCAGCGTGGTCAGGTCGACGAGCTCGATGATCCGGTCCAGCGCCCAGGCCTTGGACGAGGTCTTGATCGACCGGGTGCCGAGTCCCGCGGCGCGGGCCTCCAGGCCGACCGCGTCGACCCCGGGGATGCCGTCCAGGTAGCGGCGGAGGTTGGTGTCCGACGCCGGTCCGCGCAGCAGGTCAGCGGCGCGGGTGGTCGTCGCGGCGGGCGCGACGAAGTCCTTCTCGATGGTCATGCGTAGGTTCTCCGATTCGTGGGGGGCGCGGGACGGATGTCGTCCGGCCGGGGCCACCCGCGGGCGGGGTCACCGGCACAGACTGTCGTCGACGAGGTGTTCGGCGGTGAGCTCGTTGGTCACCAGGACCGAGCACAGCCCGTTGGACACCACGGCCCGGCAGATGTCGTGCTTGCTCTCGCCCGCGATGACCGCGACCGCCCAGCGGGCGGCGCGCAGCACCTCCAGGCCGATACCGACGGTGCGTTCCTCCAGCGCGGGGTCGACGGGGAAGCCGTTGGCGTCGATGAAGCGGCCGAGGACGTCGCCGACGGCGCCCTTGTCCCGCAGTTCGTCCAGGTAGGTGGGGGTGAGGTAGCCGGTCTCGACGAGCACCGACGACCGTTCGACCAGTCCGGCGCTGAACAGCAGCACCGAGGCGGCCGCGGCCATGTCGAGCACGCCGCGCACGGTGCGGTCGGACTCGATGGCCCGCTTGGTCTCGACCCGTTCCAGGATGGCGGGGCTGGGCAGCATGCTCGCCGTCCCGCCGCCCTTCTGCGCGAGCGTGACGGCGGTGGTGGCCGCCGAACTCGCCCGCCGGTTCAGGCTGACGCCACCGTTGAGCTGCACGACGTGGACACCGTTGCCCCAGCCCTGCCGGACCTGGGCGGCGAGCTCGTGCATCGTGCGGCCCCAGCTGACGCCGAGACTGCGCGGCGCCGGCCGGATGGTGGACAGGTACTCCGCCGCGGCGAGGGCGACCCGTCCCCGCAGTCCGTCGGTGTCCCGTTCGCCGAGGCCCGGAACCACGACCGCGTCCCGCAGTCCGAAGCGGTCGCGCAGGGCGCGTTCCAACGGCTGGCGGCGGGCGCGGGGGTGCACGATCTCGATCCGGACGAATCCGCGCTCGCGGGCCTGGGCGATGAGCCGGCCGACCTTCCACCGGGTGATCTGCAGCAGGGCAGCGATCTCGCCCTGCGTCTTGTCGCCCTCGTAGTACAGCTCGGCGGCCTTGACGGCGAGGATTTCATCTTCTTCGGTCATTGCCACATTGTCGATCGTGTCGCCGCGCACTCATCCGGCGTTGGGCAGGAACAGGACTTTCGAGCTGAAGATGGACCGGTCAGCCAGTTGCCGCATCGTCGCCGGCACCGCGTCCAGGCCGAGTTCATGCGTGATCATGAACTCCCAGCGGAGCGAGCCGTCGGACAACCGGGCGGCCGAGTCGGTCCATTCCGAGCCCGGGAACGGCGCGGAGAAGGAGTTCCAGCTGCCGTGCAGCGACACCTCGCGACGCAGGAACGCGCTGAAGGTCGCCTTGTCCAGCTCGACCGGGCTGTGCGGGATGCCGATGAACGCGGCCGCTCCGTGCCGGGCGGCGAGGTTCGGGGCCAGCGCGATGGTCGGCGGTACGCCCGCGGTCTCGATGATGACGTCGAAGCCGCGTCCCGCCTGCTCGAGCGCCTCCTCGCCGGAGGTGGCGGTGAGCTCGGCGCCGGCCTCGCGGGCCATCTGCGCCTTCTGCTCGTTGACGTCCAGGGCGAGGACCTCACCGGCACCGAGCAGCTTGGCCCACTGCACCGCGAACAGGCCGATCGGCCCGGCACCGAGGACCGCGACCCGTTCACCGGCCTGCAGGTCGGTCTTGAGCAGGGCGTGCAGGGCGATGGCCGACGGATCGATCATCGCCGCGGCTCGCGGGTCCAGCCCGGCCGGCATCAGCAGGGCGTTGTCGGCCGGCACGTTCACGTACTGGGCGTACGCGCCGTCGCGCCGGCTGCCGAAGTAGTCGTAGTCCTCACACAGGCTGAACTGACCCGCGTGGCAGCTGTCGCAGCGCCGGCACGGCAGCAGCGGCGGCACCGACACCAGGTCGCCCTGGCTGAAGCCGCGGACCGCGCTGCCGGCGTCGACGACGTGACCGGAGAACTCGTGACCGCAGATCAGCGGATAGCGGTAGGCGCCGGAGAAGTTCATCCGGGGGATGTCCGATCCGCAGACCCCGCAGGCCGCGACCTTGACGAGGAGGTCGTCCGGTCCGATCGCCGGGATGTCGACCTGCTCCACCCGTACGTCACCGGGTTCGTACATCAGAGCTGCGGTCATCTGGTCGGCCACCGGGTGGTCCCCTGTTCTGCGTGGATGGGATGGCACCGGGTCGGTGCCGGGGCCAACGCTAGGACGAGAGGCACTGGTGGAGCACAAATGTGGGTCCATTTGCTCACATGAGCAGCGGG
Organism: Nakamurella sp.; assembly: GCA_052039515.1. Lineage (GTDB taxonomy): Bacteria > Actinomycetota > Actinomycetes > Mycobacteriales > Nakamurellaceae > Nakamurella. The sequence goes on from JBQGEH010000045.1 coordinate 10,813, forward strand.
TGGTCGGCGGAGTGCCACTCCTGCGCACCGCGCCGTACGGTGGGAACGCCGTTCGGGAAGGACATCGCATGCCGCAGTGGGACCCGCAGACCTACCTCCGTTTCGCCGGCGAGCGCAGCCGGCCGTTCGTCGACCTGGTGGCTCGGATCCCGGGGGAGCACCGCACCATCGTCGACCTCGGTTGCGGACCAGGACATCTCACCGCCGTCCTGCGGCAGCGGTTCCCGGAGGCGGAGGTCGTCGGCGTCGACTCGTCGCCGGAGATGATCGACCGGGCCACCGCGGAGAACACCGACCCGCGCGCCCGCTACGTCCGTGGCTCGATCGGCGAGTGGGCGCCGGACGAGCCGGTCGACCTCATCGTCAGCAACGCCGCCTTCCAGTGGGTGCCCGAACATCTCGCGATCATCCCGAGGCTGCGGGAGCACCTGCGGCCCGGCGGGGTGCTGGCGTTCCAGGTGCCGCACAACTTCGACAACCCGAGCCACGTGCTGCTCCGCGAGATCGCCGACCGCGAGCCGTACGCGCCGTTCACCGCCGGACTCGCGCTGCGCAGCGGGGTCGGGGCCGCGGAGTACCTCGACCTGCTCGCCGGCGTCGGGTGGACGGTCGACGCCTGGGAGACCACCTACCTGCACGTGCTGCCCGGGGAGGACGCCGTCCTCGGCTGGATGCGGGGCACGGGGGCCCGGCCGGTGTTGCAGGCGTTGCCCGACGACCTGCGGGAACTGTTCGTCGAGGAGTACCGGGCGGCGTTGCGGGACGCCTATCCGGCGCGGCCCCACGGGACGGTGCTGCCGTTCCCGCGGGTCTTCGTGGTGGCGTCGCAGGACGTGCTGTGATCCTGCGGTCCGCGGTGGCCGGCGACCTACCGGCGGTGCTGGAGCTGCTGGCGACCGACGTGCTGCGGGACGCCGCGGAGCCCGCCTCGGTCACCGACCGGCAGCGGGCCGCGTTCGCCGAGATCCTCGCCGACCCCGCCGCCGACGTCGTCGTCGGGGAGCTCGACGGGCGGGTCGTCTGCACCGCGACCGTGAACTACCTGCGGGGGCTGTCCTACGACGGCGGGTTGATCTGCCAGGTCGAGGCGGTCCGCACAGCGCCCGACCTACGCGGGCGGGGCATCGGCGGCGACCTGATGGGGTTCGTCGTCGACGGCGCCCGGGAGCGTGGCTGCGCCCGGGTGCAGCTGACCTCGAACCGACGCCGGGAGCGGGCGCACGCGTTCTACGAGCGGCTCGGGTTCGTCGCTTCGCACGTCGGGTTCAAGCTCGAGCTGTAGCCGCCGGCGTTCCCGCTGCCGACATCCGTTGACGCGGGCGCTATCTCGCCCGCGTTGACGGAAAACGGAAGCGCAACAGGGGGCCTCGCGCCGCACGGGGCCCCGTGGCGCACGGGGTCTCGCGCCGCACGGGGTCTCGCGCCGCACGGGGTCTCGCGCCGCACGGGGCCCCGCGCCGCACGGGGTCTCGC
>JBQGEH010000046.1:0-1754 GCA_052039515.1 Nakamurella sp.
AGGGTGAGCGCGAGGGCGAGGTCGAAGAGCCGTGGTTCGCGGCCCCCGTTGTCGGGGTCGACCAGCACCGGTCCGGTTTCGGTGAAGACGAGGTTGGCGGCCTTCCAGTCGCTGGAGACCACGGCTCGCGGCAAATCCGCATCTGCTGCCCGCAGGCGGGGGAGTGCGGTCTGCCAGTGGTCGGCGACCGAGCGGACCGCGGTGCTGTTGGTCTTCTCGGCGATCGCGGCCAGGTCCGCCTCGACGGCGTCGGGATCGTGGTCGGGCCAGGAGTACTCGCGCAGACCGGTGCCCGGGGCGGAGCAGGCGTGCAGCCGGCCGAGCAGGTCACCGGCTGCGGTGAGCTGCTCGGCGGTGCCGCGGTAGGGCTCGCCGTGGACGAAGGGGTAGACCACCCAGGCGACGTCGTCGATCTGCTGCGGGTTGGCGACCTCGAGGGGCACCGGGGTCACGACCGGGATGCCGGCCGCCGCAGCGGCGCGGGTCCAGCTGGCCATCGCCTCGGCCCGGCCCCGGTCGGCGGCGTGCTTGAGCAGGACCTCGCGGCCATCAGGTGTGCGCGCCCGGTGCACCGGAGACCACGGGCTGAGTGAATCCGCATCGAGTGCGACGAGACCGAGGACGGCGGCGGCCTGCTGGGCGGTGGACATGGTCGGCGATGCTACGGCCCGGTCTGCGAGGCTGGCCACGAGGTTTCCACACCGAGGAGGATCCGTGATCGCTGTCGTCTACACCTACGCCGACGACCAGGCTGCCGAGCGTGATGAGGTGCGTCCGGCCCATCGGGACTGGCTGGTCGCCCAGCACAACCTGAAGGCCGCCGGTGCCTGGGCCGACGGGGAGGGCGCGCTGCTGCTGTTCCACGGTGAGTCCGTCGAGGAGGTCGACGCCCAGCTGGAGGCCGACCCGTTCGTGGTGGCCGGGCTGGTGCCGCAACGCCTGGTGAAGGTCTGGAACCCACCGCTCGGATCGATCTGAACGATGCCTGCCTTCGGCGACGTCACCCGGTCGAACGGATCGCGCCAGCCGCGCCTCGATCGACCGCACGTGCTGCTGATCTGCGTGGACCAGATGCGTGGCGACGCGCTCTCGGCCGCCGGGCACCCGGTGGTGCACACCCCGCATCTCGACGAGCTGGCCGGCCAGGGCACGCGTTTCGAGCACGCCTACTCCGCCACCCCGACCTGTGTTCCGGCCAGGGTGGCGCTGTTCACCGGACAGTCCCAGGAGCGGCACGGCCGGTACGGCTACCGCGATGGAGTGCCGTTCGGCCAGGCGCATCCGGTGACGATGCAGGGCGAGCTGCGCGCCCACGGCTACCAGACCCAGGCGATCGGGAAGATGCACATCTTCCCCGAACGTTCCCGGTGCGGTTTCGACGACGTCCGGCTGCACGACGGATTCCTGCACTTCTCCCGCCGCGGGGGTGTGGAGCGCTTCGACGACTACCTGAGCTGGCTGCGCCGTCAGCCGGGGGAGGACCCGTTCGACGACGGGATGGCCGACGGGATCGGCTGCAACTCGATGGTCGCCGCGCCCTGGAGCCGCCCCGAGCGGCTGCATCCGACGAACTGGGTGGTCTCGGAGACGATCCAATGGCTCGATCGACGCGACCCGACCGTGCCGTTCTTCGCCTACGTCTCGTTCCACCGCCCACATGCGCCGTACAACTCGCCACAGTGGGCCTGGGACGCCTACATCGACCGGCCCCGGGCCGACCCGCCGCGCGGGGACTGGATCGGCGACTTCGAGGA
>JBQGEH010000047.1:0-3861 GCA_052039515.1 Nakamurella sp.
AGATGCACGACTCCCCCGGCGACGTCCGCGCGGCGCTGGCCCTGTGGGACGCCGACGTCACCGAGCGGGGTCTGGGAGAGCTGCCGTTCCCGCCGGACTTCCCGAAGATGCCCGGCGAGCCGCCGCGGGTGCCGCCGAGCAAGAAGAACGCAGCCACCTGGGACGCGGACGGCCGTCCGATCTCGTCGTGACAGCGCCGCGTCAGGTGGTCAGGACCCGGCGGGAGTCGGGGTCGGCACCGCACCCACCCACTGGGCCCGACCGGGGGCCTTGTAGGTCGCGTCCGGGAGACCGTCGACGTAGAAGTCGAGTTGCAGCTCGATCTTCTTGGCCACGATCTTGTAGGTCATCGCGGTGGTGCCGTCCGGGCAGTTCCCGGGCTGGCGGTCGTCGAAGAACGCGTAGGTCGTCGTCGAGAAGCTGTCGCCCTCGGCAGGGATCCGGAAGCCGGTGCCGCGGCGGGTGTTCAGCCCGACGGTCTCGGTCACCGTCCGGTCGTAGGCGCGCAGCCGCTTGCCGTTGGCGTTCTCGCAGCCGTAGGTCCGCCGGATCTCGGCGGTGCCGGAGAAGCCGCCGTCCTGGATGTTGCCGCCGTCCGGCCGCGGGAAGCGGTCCAGCCCGGAGAACGTCGCCTCGACGGACAGGTAACCGCAGTTGATGAAGTTGTAGTCGCACAGCTCCGCCGGGGCCTGCGGCGCTTCGACGGTGGCGGTGGAGGACGCGAGCGTCAGCTTCTTCGGCGCCGGAGCCGCCTCCGCCGCGGCCGGGGCCACGACCCCCAGAACCAACGCGGCGACCGACGCGGCCAGGACACTTCGCTTCGACATGAGACTCCTCGGACGGATCGGCAAGACCACCCGACCGTAACCAGAGGAGCACTCTGTGTCCGGCGTTCCGCCGGAAAGGATCGCGAATCGAAGAAAAGCTCACCGCAGAGTGACCAAATACCGTCACCGGATGCGGAGCGTGACGTCAGCGGTGCAGGTGCTCCTGCCAGTCCCGGGGCACCGCCCCCCGCGGCCCCGGCGCCGGCTGATCGGTCGGGTGCGACTGCGGGTCGGCGAGGCGCGGCCCGTCGTAGAAGTCGTCGTCGCGGTAGCTCCAGTACCAGTCCTCACCCGGCTCGAAGCTGGTGATGAACGGGTGCCCGGTCCCCCGGGCGTGCGCGGACGCGTGCTGCGCGGGCGAGGAGTCACAGCAGCCGATGTGCCCGCACTGGGCGCAGCGCCGCAGGTGGAACCACCACCCGCCCGCCGCCAGACATTCGACGCATCCGGTCCCGCTGGGCGGGACGTCGACGTCGATGCCGTCGAAGGCCTGGTCGCTCATGTCGTCTCCTCGGTGGTGGTGGTCGACAGGTCCGGCCCGGCCGGGTGCAGCGGCAACCGCATGACGAAGCGGGTGTCGCCGGGCTCGGACACCACGGTCAGGTCGCCGTGGTGACGTTTGACGATGATCCGCCACGAGATGTCCAGGCCGAGCCCGGTGCCCTCGCCGACCGGCTTGGTGGTGAAGAACGGCTCGAAGATCCGGCCCCGGACCTCCGGCGGGATGCCCGGCCCGGTGTCGCCGATCTCGATGCGCACCCCGTCGTCGGTCGGCCGGGTCCGCAGGGTCAGCGTGCCCTGGCCACCCATCGCGGCGACCGCGTTGTCGATGATGTTGGTCCACACCTGGTTGAGCTCCGCGGCGTAGGCGGGCACCTTCGGCAGGTCCGGGGCGAGGTCCTTGACCACGTGGATCCCCCCGCCGAACTTCCCGTACAGCATCGCCAGCGTGCTCTTGAGCAGCTCGTTGACGTCAGCCGGTTGGAACGGCGCCCGGTCCATCTGCGAGTACTGCTTGGCCGCGCCGACCAGCGTGGAGATCCGCGTCGTCGAGTCGAGGATCTCCGACATCAGCAGCTCGGTCTCCAGGGTGTACATCAACCACCGGCAGGCGGGCTCCAGCACACCGTCCGGCAGCTGGTCGGCCATCCCGTCGAGCCAGTCGACGTCCAGCCCCGCCTGCACGAACGTGGGTGCGAGCTCCCAGCTGCTGCCCACGCCGTGATCGTCCAGCCAGTCACCGATCTCGTCCTCGGCGTCGTTGACCTGCAGCGGCGTGAGGTCGGGGGCGAAGCCCACCCGGTCGGTGGCGTCCTCCTGGAGCTTGATGAGCACGACCAGGACGTCGCGGTCCCAGCTGCCGTCGGCGATCATCCGCAGCTTGTGCCGCATGTGCCCGACCCGGTCGCGCAGCGCCGACGTGGCCCGCACCGCCGCGGCCGCCGGGTTGTTCAGTTCGTGGGTGAGCCCGGCCGACAACGACCCCAGCGCGAGCAGCCGCTCGCGTTGTTCGGTGGCCTCGTTCATGTTGCGGATACCGAAGAACAGACCTTCCAACAGGTGCAGCGCCATCGGGAACCAGCGGCGCATGAACTCGGCGAACAGCGCCGCGTCCAGCACGAAGAACCGGGACGGCTGGGTCGCGGTGAGGCTGCTGGTGTAGACCTGCGGCACCCGGTTGTCGAGGTACGCCTGCATGGCGCCGGAGTAGACGCCGCGGTGGGTGGTGCGCTGCACCTCGACGTCATCGGCGCCGACCCGCCGGGACAACGCGACCCCGCCGTCCAGCAGCACGTAGAAGCAGGTGGCGGCATCGCCCTCCACGTACACCGGCCCGACGGGGTAGCTCTGCACGTGGCCGCGCTCGCGCAGCCAGTCCAGCTGTTCGTCGGTCAGCTCCTGGAACAGGAACAGCGACCGGAGTTCGTCGGTGGAGATGCGGACCAGTCCGTCGGCGTCGGCCGCGGCGGGCGAGGTGTCGGCCGGAGTGCCGGCCGGGGCGAGAGAGGTCATGACGTGCTCCCTGGTGAGACCGATTCCAGCTTGCCACCCGGCCCGACGGAGCCCGCAGGGTGTCCGCCGCCGGCTGAATCGAACGGCTCCTGTCACCCGGTTAGGACAGTGGACCGCGAAACGCCGCTGCCTCCACTCCTCCGCGTGAATCGTGCGGTGTACTTGATCGCACCGGGCGGCTCGCCCGTGCCGGCAACGACGCCGCACGGCGTCCGGGGTCCACGACAGGGAGGTCGGATGACTGACACATCGAGGCCGGTGGGGAGCTCACCCACCGGCGGCGGGAGCGACGCGGACGGGCCGGACTGGATCGCGTTCCAGGCCTCCCCCGAGTTCGGCCGGCTGCGGCGGGCGGTGCGGCGCTTCGTCTTCCCGACGACGGTGGCGTTCCTCGCCTGGTACGTGCTCTACGTGCTGCTGGTCGCCTACGCCCGCCCGTTCATGAACACCAAGGTGTTCGGCAACATCAACGTCGGCCTGATCTTCGGGCTGCTGCAGTTCGTCTCGACGTTCGCCATCGCCATCGTGTACGCGCGCTACGCCGACCGGAAGATGGACCCGCTGGCCGCCGAGCTCCGGCCCGAGATCGAGGGCTCCCGGTGAGCGCGCCGGTCATGACGGTGGCCGCGGAGGCCCCCGACACCTCGCACCAGACGCTGACCATCGTGCTGTTCGCGGTGTTCGTCGCGATCACCCTGGGCATCACGATCCGGGCCAGCCGGCAGACCCGCACCGCCGCCGACTTCTACGCCGGCGGCCGCTCGTTCACCGGGTTCCAGAACGGCCTGGCCATCGGCGGCGACTACATGTCGGCGGCGTCGTTCCTCGGCATCGCCGGGATCATCGCGCTGTACGGCTACGACGGGTTCCTGTACTCGATCGGTTTCCTGGTCGCCTGGCTGGTCGCGTTGCTGCTGGTCGCGGAGCTGATGCGCAACACCGGCAAGTTCACGATGGCCGACGTGCTGTCGTTCCGGATGCGGCAGCGCCCGGTCCGCACCGCGGCGTCGATCTCCACCGT
>JBQGEH010000048.1:0-4063 GCA_052039515.1 Nakamurella sp.
CGCGCGCTCCTCACCGCCCCCCGGGGGGCCGCAGGGTGGCGGCGGATCCCGCCGGAACACCCCCCCGCGACCACCCCCCGCCACCGGAGTCCAGGCCACGCGCGGCCACCGTGGGCGCTGGCCGGTCACCGCGGAGAAAGCCGTCACCCGGGCGCGGGTCAGCCTGAGCTCGTCGGCACGGTCCAGCAGCTTCCGCCACGGCCGGGCCCGGCGGAACATCAGCACCGCGGCGACCGCTGCCGCCGCGGCACCGGCGAGACCGGTCCAGATGCCCAGTGGGCCTCCGTCGCAGAAGGCGGCGTCACGGCCGAAACCGGGCAGCACGAACACCGAGTCCCGGCCGCGTACCTCGGTCGTCCCGGCGGGGACGTCGAGCTGGCTGCGGGTCTCGCGTGCTCCGCCGTCGGCCGGGTCGGTCCACCGCACCACGACGTGCCAGCGTGCGGTCCCGGCGTCCTCGTCGCGGCGCCCGGTGGGCTCGACGCCGGTCACGTCCGCCGACACCTCGGTGGCCAGTCCCAGCGCCCGCGCGAAGGTGGCGGGGCTGAGCGTGACCACGACAGCCAGCAGGGCGAGCGCCAGTACCGCGCAGGCGATCCCGATGGCCCGCGCGTACTTCCGCCGCCGAGCCACGACCGCCCGGACGGCCGGGTCCACCACGATCCCGGGCACCGCCGGCTCAGCCGGTGACGACGTCCGCGGCGGTCAACGCGATCCAGGTGTTCTCGGTGTTGCCGCGGTTGACCACCCGGACGAAGCGGGCGTTGGCGCCGCCGAGCGGGTAGTCCTCGGTGGCCACGGTGCCGCCGCTGCTGCGGACCCCGGCGGTCAGCACGTCGAACGTGCGCCCGTCGGTGGACACCTCGATGTCGAACGTCGCCGCCCGGACGTCACCGCGGTACCAGGCCAGTCGCAGCGTGGACAGCGTCCGCACCGATCCCAGGTCCAGCGTCAGATGCTGCCCGAGACCCGACGCCGACCAGCGGGTGGCCGGGTTCCCGTCCAGCACCGAGGCCGCCGGGCGGCCGGACTGCGCACTGCTGGCCACCACGGTCAACCCGGGCGCCGGCGCGTCGGCCAGGGTCAGCGGCGTGTGGGCCTGCAGGCTGACCGGCCGCCCCTGGACGGTGCCGGTGACGGCACGATCGGTCTCGACGGCGATCACGGTCCCGGCGGCGAGCTGCAGCACGAACTGGCAGACCGCGTCGAACCGCACGTCCGGTACGCCGTCTCCGTCGAGGTCGAGCTCCGCTCCGAGACCACCGGCCGACGTCCGGCCGACGTAGGTCGTCCCCGACACCCGCCCCAGGGTGGTCGAGAAGTCGTCGCCGGTGCGCCGGAAACTGGTGCGCACGTCCGCGGCCGACGGATCGCCCTCGCTGCGCGGGTAGACGAAGACCTCGTTGGTCGCCGCGCCCGGGACGGTCAGCCGCACCGGGCGGATGTCGCCGACCGCCCCGCGGATGAGGTCCGGGGCGGTGTCCAGCCGGGCGTCGGCCTGCACCGCGATGAAGTGCTGCTCGTCCCCGGAGTCGGGGTAGGTCAGCGACGCGATACCGCCGTCGTAGCTGACGTCCAGTGCGCGACCGTCGTTCTCGACCACCGGCAGGGTGGTGCCGAAGGTCCCGCCGCCGGCCGTGGTGGTGGCGAGCACACCGTCCGGGGTCATCACGAACTCGTGACGCAGGGTCGGACCCGACCGGCCGTTGGTCGGTGTGTAGTCGATCGCCCACCGCACCAGCAGCGGGTGGACGAACTCGAACGACGGGGTGCCGCGGTAGCGGGCGGGCAGATCGGCCAGCCGCCACCAGGTCCCGTTCTCCTGGAACGCGGGGGCGAAGCTCGCGGCGCGCGACGAGGACGGGTCGCGGACGCCGTCGGACGGTCCCAGCCGGCCGTCCCAGCCGGTCCGGCCGAACCGGGACACCCCGAGGACCGTCCAGTACTGGCCGTAGGCGACCTCTGTGGAGCCCGCCATCGACGCCTGCATGTGCATGCCGCCGGCGTTGGCGAACGCGCTGGCGAAGACGTCCGGGTCGGTCGCGAAGGCGTAGCCCCCGATCTCGGCGGGCACCGGCTGCTCGGTGATGGCACCGCCGGAGAGCTCGTGGGTCTCCAGCGCGTGGAACATGACGTTGCCGTTGTAGTTCTGGAACCAGCTGTACTCGGCGTAGCCCACCCGCTCGGCCGGGTCGAAGTGGTTCTTGGTGACCGAGTAGGTGCCGTCCTCCCGTCGCCAGCGGTCGATGCCGGCGAGGTTGAGCAGCGCGGCGTGACGGTACTGGCCGGCCAGCCGCTCGTCGGTGGTGCGGTGGAACTCCGCCAGCTGCGCGAACATCTCGCCCGAGTAGACGTCGTTCCACACGTGGTCGCCGGACCGGCCGCCGGCCGGGTTCTGGCCGGACGGCTCCTGCATCAGCAGGCTGGTCAGACCACCCGGCTGCAGCAGCCGAATCATCTCGGCCCGCGACGGCCCGTCGTAGCCGGCGAGCACCATCGCGAACAGGTTGCTGCGGGCGGCCACGTCGTAGACGTGGGTGTCGGGATCGCTGGTGCCGTCGCGGTACTGGCCCCAGGGGGCGATGAGCCGGTCACGCTGGGTCTGCTTCCAGCTCTGCTCGATCCAGGCGACGGCGTCGTCGCGGTCGATCCAGCCCGCGCGGGCGCGCAGCCACTCCCCCTTCATGGCGTAGGAGCGCCAGTTGTGGGTCGGGCCGCGCATGACGTCCGACAACGGCGTGCCCAGCCGCTGCCGCCAGAGGGCGTGCCGGACGGCCGGAACCAGCGGCTCGTACAGCGGCAGAGCGGTGGCCAGCGCCGCGACGAAGAACTCGCCGTGGTCGTCCGGGATCCGGACGCGGCCGCGCGCGAACACCGCGGTGGCCCGTTCCATGGCGGCGATGCCCCGGGGCAGCAAATCGCGGGCACGTCCGTTGCTCACCAGGATGGCCACGGACGCGGCGAAGTACGGGGTGGTGTACTGCTGGTCGCGTCCGGACAGCAGGTCGAGGATGGCTCCGTCGAGACCCTGCCGGCGGGCGTGGGCGCGGGCGATCGACTCACCGACGTCGAGGAACCCCTCGACGTCGACACCGGCCGGCTGCCAGGGCCGCGCGGTCAGGTGCCAGGGCAGGGCGGTCGGACCCTGCGGATCCGCCGCCGCCTGCCGGACCGGCCCGGGCGCAGCGGCCGCCGCACTCCGCGGCAGGGCGGCGGTGAGACCCAGTGCCACTGCTCCGGCGAGGAAGCCTCGCCTGGTCGGCTGCATCCGCGCGGGGACGCCGTCGAGCCACATGTCCACTCCTTCGTTGACCCGCTCGGTGGGATCAAACCCTGATGACCACGCGGTGGGTCCCGAACGGGTGCCGCGGCAGGTGAACTATGTCAAGAAGGGATAAAGCGAGCAAGCAACGCGACGCAGGACACACCTCACCCAACGGTCGAACCCCTCGAAAGTGGGGGCGCTGTCGTCGATGCGACCTAGGCTGACCCGATTCCGGCCTCTGGTCGGTCCCTTCGCTGCGCCGGGAGAGAATCGCACGATGGCACAGGCGCAGGTACGGCGGGCGATGGCCGGGGACGGACTGGCGATCGCCCGGACGCAGCTCGAGGTGTGGGAGACCGCATTCACCGGGGTGCTTCCCCCCGAGGTGCTGGCGACGCCACCCGCCGAGCTGGCCGTCCCGTGGACCGCGGCGCTGCAGGCGGCCAGTCAGATCGTCCTGGTCGCCACCGAGGGCGACCGGACGGATCCTGGTGCTGCACGTGCGACCGGCGTGGAGCCGGCGCGGGCACGGCGGTCGCCTGCTGGCCACCGCCGCCGCCGGGCTGCGGGCTGCCGACGCCGTCGTCGGCGAGTGGTGGATCCCCGAGATCGACGCCGCCAGCGAACGTTTCGCCGCCGGCGCGGGGTGGGAGCGGGCCGGCGGGGCCAGGGTGCTCGACACCGGCCGGACGATGCTCACCGAGCGGCGGTGGACCGGCACCCTGGACCTGGGGCGCAACGGACCCCCCAGATCTCCCGCACGGCGGCAGCGCCGCCACCAACAAGGCCCGGCCCAAG
>JBQGEH010000049.1:0-2123 GCA_052039515.1 Nakamurella sp.
GGGCCGAGCGCGGCCATCTTGGCGTCGAGATCGATGGTCAGTTCGGCGATGTCCACCCCCGGCTGGATCTGGACGAAGTCGGCGCGTTCGGCCTTGGCCAGCACGAGCAGGTCGGACACGATCCGGCTCATCCGGTCGAGCTCGTCGAGGATCAGCGCCCGGGTGGCCTCGGTGTCGGCGCCCGGATCGGTGCCCATCATCTCGAGGTGACCGCGGACGATGGTGATCGGCGTGCGCAGCTCGTGGCTGACGTCGTCGACGAACCGCTGTTGCAGTGAGAAGGCGCCGTCGAGCCGGTCCAGCATCGCGTTGAAGGTGACGGCCAGCTCGGCGATGTCGTCGCTGCCCTCCACCGGGATCCGGCGGGTCAGGTCGTGCTCGGTGATCTCCTCGGCCGCCCGACGGACGGTGCGGACCGGCCGCAGGATCTGCCCGGCGATGAACCAGCTGAGCAGACCGCCGATGAGCAGCGCGACCAGCGAGATCAGGACCAGCAGCCGGATCGTGTCGTCGGTCCGGTCCATCAGGGGCTGGTCGAACTGGGCGATGACCAGCGCTCCGGGCTCGCCGCCCTGGACGATGTCGACGCGGGCGTAGCGGACCGAGCCGACCCCGGTGTCGATCACCCCGGTGACCGGCCCGGTCAGCATCTGCTGCAGCCGCGAGACGTCCCCGCCCTGATCGAGGGCGTTCATGCCCGCGGCCTGGAGGTCGGGAACGGTGTCGAGCGGGCCGTTGACCTGCTTGGCGGTCCGCAGGTCGCCGGCGGTGACGCTGATCATCACCTCGCCGGGCTCCGGGTTCTGGCGGGCGAGGTAGATCTCGAAGAACCGGTCCAGGTCGGTGAACGGTTGCGCGGTCTCGGGGTCGCGTCCGATCTGGACGAAGCCCTCGACCTCGCGCACCTCGCGCGAGATCGACCCGTTGGCCGTGGAATCGCCCTCGGCGATGATGGCGGACCGGACGGTGATGATCACCACCGTCATCGAGAAGGCGAGCACGAGCACCATCCAGCCCACGATCCGCCAGCGGGCGGGCACGGCGCGGGTGGCGCGGCGGGCCCGGCCGAGCACGTCGCCCTGCTCGGCCGCGTCAGTCGACGGCGTCACCCGTCGTCACCGTCGTCGTCGTCATCGTCGTCGTCACTGCCCCGCCCGCTGTCGTCGTCGTCATCGTCGTCGTCATCGTCGTCGTCCGGGCTCGGGACCGAGCGGGTCTGGGGAGCACGCGTGACGCGGGTGGGCTGCGGCGCCGCCTTGGTCGTCGGCGGCCGGCTGGTCGTCGGCGCCGGCGGCGGGGTGCTCGGCGGGCGCGACGACGTCGGCGCCGCGGGCGAGGTCGACGGTGCGGTGGGCGATCCCGATGGGCCGGACCCGGTGGCGCCCCCGCTCGGTGTGGTCCCGGGCGTCGTCGGTCCATTGGTGTTGACCGGCAGATCGAGCGGTCCACCGGGACGCGGCTCGGGCGGCCCGGCCCGGACCACCATCAGCGGGCGGGCCAGGGCCAGACCCAGGACCACGAGCAGGACCCCGCCCAGTCCGGCGAGGCGACGACGACTCCACATGGGGATCAGTCTGGACCCGGTGGGTGACACCGCCATGAATCCAGGATGAGGAAGTCTTCATCGACCCCACCCCGGCGGGAGGGGAATGGACGGCGGCGAAACGCGGTTGGCCACCGTCGGAGGCGGCGAGTAGCGTCGCCGTCGACGGTCGGGCGACGAGGCCCACCCCACCGATTCCCACCGCGCCGGCCCGACGAGGACAGCAGTGACCGACACCCGACCTTCCGCCCCCGCCGCGACCGCGGTCCCCGGCCCGCCGCCGGCCCTGACCGGCCGCGTCCGCTCGATCATCACCGTGCTGGTGCTGTCGGCCTTCGTGGTCATCCTCAACGAGACCATCCTGTCCGTCGCGCTGGTCCGGCTGATGGAGGATCTCCGCGTCGACGAGCCCACCGTGCAGTGGGTCAGCACCGCGTTCCTGCTCACCATGGCCGTGATCATCCCGACCACGGGCTACCTCGTCCAGCGGTTCAGCACCCGCACCCTCTACCTGACGGCGATGGCCACGTTCATCGTCGGCACCGCGATCTGCGCGGCCGCCCCGGGCATCGAGTTGCTG
>JBQGEH010000050.1:0-12539 GCA_052039515.1 Nakamurella sp.
GCGGCGACGGCGTCGAGCTGCACGCCCGGATGATCTCGATGACCGCCCCGCACCCGGCCATCGGCCTGACCAGCGCCGTCGCGCTGGCCGCGGCGGCCGACCACCCCGGCACGCTGGTGCACCACCTCGCGCCGGCCCGCCCGGTGTACCGCGTCGGCACCGCCAGCGGCGCCGTGCGCATGCAGCTCGGCGGCACCGGTGACGACCGGACGGTCAGCTTCCGGCGCAACGCCCGCCGGCTGGCCGACTCCCTGGTCTACGTCCCGGCCGCCGTCGGCGCCGACCACACCCCGCCGGCCCGCCTCTCGGTGACCACCGCCGCCTGATCCACCGCCGCCTGACCCACCGCACCCCGAGCCTCACCCCGCGTCCGATCCCGCGGACCGCAGCACTGTCCCCGCACCATCCCAGCCGCCACGATGGAGACGTCGTCGGAGAGGAAGACCAATGAAGATCACCCTCGAGAACCTGAGCCTGCAGTACGGGGGCAACACCGTCGTGAGGGACCTCGACCTGCAGATCGCCGACGGCGAGTCGCTGGTGCTGCTCGGCCAGTCCGGCTGCGGCAAGACCAGCACGATGCGCTGCATCGCCGGTCTGGAGCACCCGTCGGCCGGCCGCAGCACCATCGGCGCCACCGGCGTGCACGACTCCGACCGGCACGTCAACGTCGCGCCGTACAAGCGCAATGTCGGCATGGTCTTCCAGTCCTACGCCGTCTGGCCGCACCGCACGGTCTTCGAGAACGTCGCGTTCTCGCTCAAGATGAAGAAGGTCGCCAAGGACGAGACGACCACCCGGGTGCGCAAGGCACTGGCCGTGGTCGGCCTGTCCGACTACGAGAACCGGGGCGCCAGCCAGCTCTCCGGCGGTCAGATGCAGCGCGTCGCGCTGGCCCGCAGCCTGGTCATGCAGCCCAGCGTGCTGCTGCTGGACGAGCCGCTGTCCAACCTCGACGCCCGGCTGCGGGAGCGGCTGCGCATCGAGCTCCGCGAGATCCAGCTCGACCTCAACCTGACCACCGTCTACGTCACCCACGACCAGATCGAGGCGTTCGCGCTGGCCGACCGGATCGCGCTGATGCAGCACGGCCGCATCGTGCAGATCGGCACCCCGCAGGAGATCTACGCCGCCCCGACCACCCGCTCGATCGCCGACTTCCTCGGGGTGGGCAACATCTTCGGCGCCACCGTGAGCAGCGACCGGGGCGGGTACACCGCGACGATGACCGACCACCCGTTCTCGGTGCCGGTCGGCTCGGTCCCGGCCGGCGACGGCCCCGTCAGCCTGTGCCTGCGCGCCGAGGACCTGCTGGTCAGCAAGGCCCGTCCGGACGACACCGGCCCCACCACCTGGCGTGGCCACGTCGACGTCGCGAGCTTCCAGGGCGCCACCGTGCGCTACCGCATCACGCTGGACGCGGGTCCGGTCGTCGAGGCCGTCGCCATGCCGCAGGCCGGCGAGTGGCTGCGCACCGGCGACACCGCCACCGTCCGGATCGCGCCGGGCACCGCCCAGGTGCTCCGCGACGACACCGCCTCCCCGGTGCTGGCCGCGCCGACCCGGACGGCGGTGGCGGCATGACCGCGACCATGGAACGACCGACCACCACGCCGCCGGTCCCGCTGCCGAAGGGCACCTCGTCGACCCGCCGGGTCATCGGGCGGATCCTGCCGTCCGGCCTGCAGCTGATCATCCTGGGACTGCTCGTCGTCCTCCCGGTCGGCTTCGTGCTGCTCGCCGCGTTCACCGACGGCTCACCCGGCCCCGGCTCGCTGGGCACGGTGGGCTTCACCGTCTCCAACTTCGAGGTGCTGTTCACCGGCAGCGCGCTCAACGCCGCCCTCAACTCCGCGCTCGTCGGCCTCGGTGCCAGCATCCTGGCCCTGGTCATCGGCGGCGGGATGGCCTTCCTCGCCGCCCGCACCAACGTCCCCGGCCGCAAGCTCATCTACTTCTTCGGCATCGCCCCGCTGTTCCTGCCGGCCCTGGTCGGCGCGCTGGCCTGGGACCAGCTCGGCAGCCCCGCCTCCGGCTTCATCAACGTGGTCGCCCGGGCCGTCGGCATCCCCGACCTGATCAACATCTACAGCTTCGGTGGGCTCATCTTCGTCCTGGGCATCTACTACGCGCCCTACCCGTTCCTGATGATCCACTCGGCGCTGTCGCTGATGAACCCCGACCTCGAGGACGCCGCCAGCCTGCACGGCGCGAAGCTGTCGAAGATGCTGCGCACGATCACGTTCCCGCTGGTCATGCCGGCGGTGGTCGGCTCCGGGATCCTCGTCTTCGCGCTCACCGTGGAGAACTTCCCGGTCGCCCAGGTCATCGGCGTCCCCGGTCAGGTCGACACCCTGCCGACGCTGATCTACCGCCTGATGAACGCCTCCCCGTCGCGGCAGAACGCGGCTGCGGCCATCGCGGTGGTGCTCACCGTGCTGTTGATGGTCGTCGTCGCCATCCAGCAGCGCACCGTCGCGAAGAAGCAGTACACGACCGTCTCCGGCAAGGGGGTGCGCGCCCGCCGGCTGCCGCTGCGCTCCTGGCGCTGGCCGGCCGCGGGCCTGGCCTGGCTGTACTTCGCCCTCGCCGTCGTCCTGCCGATCGGTGCGCTGCTGATCAGCGCCCTGCAGACCAGCCCGTACCTCGGCCGGCTGTCGGAGCTGTTCGAGCCGGGCGCGCTGTCGTTCTGGTCGATGGGTCAGACCCTGCAGGACCACGAGTTCTGGGACGTGCTGGGCAACAGCGTCATCGTCGGCCTGTCCGCCGCCGCCCTCGGCACCGCGCTGTGCTTCGCGCTGTCCTACACCCGCTACCGCACCAACGCCTGGGGCCGGAAGGCGCTGGAGTACCTGGCGATGATGCCGCTGGCCATCCCGGCCATCGTGCTGGGCCTCGGTCTGCTGTGGACCTGGCTGACGCTGCCGATCCCGGTCTACGGCTCGCTCGCCGTGCTGGTCATCGCCTGCATCGCCGTGTTCATCCCGCAGGGCTACCGGGGCGTCAGCTCCTCGATCGTCCAGCTCGACAAGGACCTCGAGGACTCGGCGATCATGCTCGGCGCCAAGCGGCGCAAGGCGATCTCGTTCGTCACCATCCCGCTGCTGCGGGTCGGGCTGTCCTCGACCTTCCTGCTGATGCTGATGCTGTCCATGCGGGAGCTCACCGCGGTGCTGTTCCTGTTCACGTCCGACACCCGGCTGCTGTCGATCTCGATCTTCGACGCCTACGACAACGGCTCGTTCCAGCAGGCCGCCGAGCTCAGCCTGCTCTACATCGTGGTGATCGGCGTTCTCGCGGTGCTGTCGCGCCGCTTCGGTGCGAAGGAAGTGGCCTGATGAACACCCTCACCCGACGTCTCACCACGGCCGCCGTCGCCGTCGTCGCGCTGGTCGCGACCGCCGCCTGCGCGCCGCCGCCCACCCCGAAGCAGATCCCGGCCGACGCGACCAGCATCGACACCAGCGACGGGCTGGTCATCGACGGCGAGCGGATCTCCGACCGCGCCACCTGGGAGGCCGCGAAGGCCGAGGGCGGCATCACCCTGTACAGCGGCTACGTGGAGAACACCGAGGCCGCGGTGCTGCAGCAGTTCAAGAAGGACACCGGGCTGACCGTCAGCCTCGTCCGGCTCACCCCGAACCGGCTGTTCGAGCGGGTGTCGGCGGAGTACGGCGCCGGCCGGCTGTCCGCCGACGTCGTCCGGATCTCCGACTCCGGCTTCGTCAGCTCGCTCAGCGAGAAGGGCGTCTTCCAGCCCTACACCCCGACGACGGCGCAGAACCTGCGCGACGACGTGGTCGGCGACGGCGGCAACTACTACCGCACCTTCGACCCGATCTACACCTTCGGGTACAACGACGCGATCCTGGAGCCCGACGAGGTGCCGACGTCCTGGTCGGTGATGGCCGACCCGGCGTGGCGCGGCAAGATCGGCATCGCCCAGGTCGGGGCGGGCGGCAGCGCGCTGGCGCTGACCCGCTTCCAGCGGACCGCGCTGGGTGACGACTTCCTCGCCGCCTACGCCGGCAACCGGCCACGGATCTTCGACTCGTCCGGCGCCGAGCTGGACAGCCTGGCCCGCGGCGAGGTGCAGCTGGGCACCGCGGTGGTCAGCGCGGTCAACCTGGCCCAGGCCCGCAACGCCCCGGTCAGCTTCGTCATCCCGAAGGAGGGGTTCGCGGTGTACGACTATTACACCGGGGTCGCCTCCACCGCGACGCACCTCAACGCGGCCAAGGTGTTCCTGGACTGGAACCTCTCGCAGCGCGGCCAGAACGTGTTCCGCGCGCTCGGCGAGTACCCGGTCCGCAGCGATGTGCCGCCGCCGAACGTGCTCGGGGTGCAGTTCCCCGACTTCGACTCACCGCAGGTGCACCGGGTGCTGCCGGCCGAGGCGAAGGACTACGCCAAGGAGGACCAGGCGTACTGGAACTCGCTGTTCGGCTACAACGAGTAGGACGGCGCCCGACCCGGCCCACCGTCGCGGGACTCCTCGCGGCGGTGGGCCGTCTCATGTCCGGGGTGCGGCGTCGTAGTGCAGGGCGACCAGCTCCGAGCCGGGCAGCACCCGGCACTCCCGCAGCCGCAGCCGCCGGGCCGGACCGCGGTAGAGCGGGGTGCCGGACCCGGCCAGCCCCGCCCCGACCAGCACGATCAGCTCGTCGACCAGGCCCTGCTCGAGCAGCGGGTTCCAGGTGGTGGCGCTGCCGAACATCAGCAGATCGCCGCCGTCGCCGGCCTTGAGCGCGGCGATCGCGGCGGCCGCCCCGTCCCGTCGCACCACCCGCACCGGCCCGTCGCCGGGAACCTCGGGGGCGGCCGGCAGCGAGTCGCTGATCACCAGCGAGTCCATGCCGGTAACCAGCCCGGCCGTCCGGCGGTCCCGGTCGGACGCGCCGGGGTCGGCGGCGACCGCGGCCCAGTGCCGGCGGTTGGCCGGGAACCAGGTCCCGCCGTAGATCAGCGTCCCGGCCCGTTCCAGCAGGGTCAGGTTGTGGTCGTTGAAGGCGTCCTCGAAGGGCAGCAGCGACAGATCGCCCCCGGGCCCTTCGAAGACGCCGTCCAGCGAGGTCAGCACCGACACCACCAGAGCGCGCATCCGACCAGTCTGGACCCGGGGTGCGGTCAGTGCCGGGCGGCCGGGACGGCGGCGTCGTCGGAGCCACGCGGCGACGGGATGACCCGCCAGGCGACCACCGCGGCCGCGGCGAGCAGGACGGCGGCGATCACCGACGTCCATTGCATGGCCCCGGTGAAGGCGTGCGCCGCCCCGCCCAGCGCCGCCGGGTCGAGCACGAGCGCGGCCGAGGCGAGCGACTCCCGCGCCGCTTCCGCGGTGCCGGCGTCCAGCCCGTCGGGGAGCATCAGCCGGGCCCGGTAGAACACCGTCAGCAGACTGCCCAGCACGGCGATGCCCAGCGCCACCCCCAGCTCGTACGCCGTCTCCGACACCGCCGACGCCGCACCGGCTTTCGTGGGCGGGACGGCCGAGACCACCGCGTCCGTGGTGAGCGTCATCGCCACCCCGACCCCGAGGCCGATCGGCGCCAGCGCCAACGCCAGCCAGACGTAGTCCGGCGCCGCCTCGGCCACCGCCAACGCGGCGAGACCGGCGGCCGCCAGCGCCATCCCGGCGCCGATGGCGCGACCCCGGCCGAGCCGGGCGACCAGCACTCCGACGAGAGCGACGGCGACGAAGGTGGCCAGCGTGATCGGCAACTCCCGGATGCCCGCCTCGAGCGGGCTGTAGCCGCGGACCAGCTGCAGGTACTGGGAGAAGAAGAACAGCAACCCGCTGAACGCGAAGATGGCGAGCAGGTTGGCCGACACCGCGCCGGAGAACGCCGGCACCCGGAACAGGCTCATGTCGAACAGCGGGGTGGTGAGCCGCTGCTGCCGGCGGACGAACAGCCAGCCGGCGGCGACACCCACCACCGCCGCGCCCACGGCGAGTGCGTCCAGCCCGTCGCCGACGACGTGCTTGACCGCGAACACCACCGGCACGATCGCCGCCATCGACAGCGCCGCCGACAGCGGATCGAACCGGCCCGGCCGCGGATCCCGGGACTCGGGGATCAGCACCGACCCCGCCACCAGCAGCACCACGGTCACCGGCACGTTGATGAGGAACACCGAGCCCCACCAGAAGTGCTCGAGCAGGAAGCCGCCGACGAGCGGGCCCAGCGCGGCCCCACCGCCGGCCCCGGCCGACCACACCGCGATCGCGGTGGTGCGCTGGCGGGCGTCGGTGAACAGGTTGCGGATGATCGACAGCGTCGACGGCATCAACGTCGCGCCGGCCACCCCGAGCGCGACCCGGGCCAGGATCAGCCAGCCCGGCCCGGGGGCGAACGCGGCCAACGCCGACGCCAGCCCGAACCCGGCGGTGCCGATCAGCAGCAGTCGCTTCCGGCCGATGCGGTCCGCCAGGGTGCCCATCGTGACCAGCAGGCCGGCCAGGGCGAAGGAGTAGCTGTCGCCGATCCACAGCAGCTCCCCGGCGGTGGGCTGCAGTGCCCGGGTGAGCGCGGGGACGGCCAGCGACAGCACGGTGCCGTCGACGGCCAGCAGGACGACGGCGAGGACGAGCACGGCGAGCGCGGCCCATTCCCGCGCTCCGGCGCGGGTGGTGGTGGATTCCATGCTCGCAGCCTACCGTCCGGACGGTCGGTAACCAACCGTTTAGACTGTGACGGGCGCCGGACGCGAGACCGTCGCCGGAGGAGGACCGATGGCCGGACGGCACACCCGCAACGCCGAGCAGACCCGGGCCGACCTGGTCGCCGCGGCCACCACGGTGTTCTCCCGGCGTGGGCCGTCGGCCAGTCTGGAGGCGGTGGCGGCCGCCGCCGGGACGTCCAAAGGCGGTCTGCTGCACCACTTCCCGTCCCGCGACCAGCTGATGGTGGCGGTCGTGGAGGACCAGGCGGAGCGGTTCGCGCGGCGCGTCGACGAGGCACTGGACCCGGCCGACACCGCTCCCGGACGGCTGACCCGGGCGTTCGTCCGGGCCACCTTCGCCGACATCGCCGAGCTGTCCGGGCGGGCCCACGAGCAGGCCATGCTGCTGGGCACGCTCGGCGCCCAGCCCGCGCTGATGGAGATCGTCGCGGCGGACGCCCAGCGGTGGAACGAACGACTGCACGCCGACGGGCTCGACCCGCAACGGCTGCTGCTGATCCTGCGGGCCGCCGACGGCACCACCATCGCCTCGCTCTACGAGGGCGTGCTCACCCCCGAGGAGGCCGAACGGACCCGGGACTGGCTGCTGGACCTCACCCGCGGCACGGGGCCGCTGGTCTGACTCAGCCGGTGCGCTCCGCGGTGATCGTGAAGCCGGCCGTCCGCAGCCGCCGGGTCAGCGCATCACCCATCGCCGACGCCGGGGTGAGCACCCCGGCCCGGTCGGGCAGCTCGTCGTGCGCGAGTGACAGGCCGGCCTGGGCGAGCATCACCGAGGTCGCGGCGTAACCCGGGTCGCCGGGGGCGGCGACGACGCCGGTGTAGCGGGCTCCGGTGGTGGTGGTCGCCCGCAGTTCGAGCCGAAACGACCCCTCCCGCTGCACCCGCTCGCTCGGCCCCTCGCCGGGGTCGGGCAGCAGCCGGTCCAGCAGTGGCCGCACCACCGGCAGCCGCAACCCGGTCGCGACCGCCGCGCTGCCGGCCGCGACCCCGACCGCCGCCAGCGGCGCCAGTGGGGACCGTCCGGTGCGGATCGCCTCGGCGTAGCGCAGCCGGGACGCGTAGCCGAGCAGGGCGGCCGAGCGGCGCACGATCCGGGTGTTGAACGGGGCCATCACGAACGGCGCGACCCAGGTCCCGTCGTCGAGGCGGCGGGCGAGGAAGCCGTCCGGCTGCGGCTCCAGGTCGGGTTCGGCCGCCCGGTCGGGGCTGAGCAGGTACGGATCGGCGAGCCGCCGGGCCAGTCCCGGATCGGCGTGGACGGCGTCGACCTGCCCGCGCAGCGAGTCGACCGTGCCGCCGCTGAACCCACCCCTCGCCGCCACCACCAGCAGCAGCACGTCGGTCAGCTCGCCGGCGCCGTCGGCGCGGACCTGCTCGGCCAGCGTCAACACCCCGAGGTCGGACGGCACCGAGTCGAAACCACAGGCGTGCACGATGCGGGCGCCGCTGTCCCGGGCCGGACCGTCGGCGACGTCGATGCTCTCCCGGACGAACAGCGCCTCCCCGGTGAGGTCGGCGTAGCCGGTGCCGTGGGCGGCGCACGCCCGCACCAGCGGCAGGCCGTGCCGGGCGTACGGGCCGACCGTGGTCACCACCACCCGGGTCGAGCGGGCCAGGTCGGCCAGTGCCGCGTCGTCGCCGGAGTCGGCGACGATCAGCGGCCAGTCGACCCCCAGCTCGTCCCGCACCGCGGCGAGCCGCTCGCGCGACCGTCCGGCCAGCGCGATCCGGGTGGCGTCGCCGGCGTCCCGGAGCCGTCGGGTGACCAGCCGACCGACGAAGCCGCTCGCCCCGAACAGCACCAGGTCGTGTGTGCGCGAGTTCACCGCCTCCACCCTACGGTCGGGTTGCCCCGCGATGGCGTCCGCGGACGCGGTGCGCAACAGTGGGGGGCACACCGGTCACCGCTCGGCTTGAACCCCAGGTCATCGCGGGCGCATCGGTGGTGATGCACCCGGGAGGTGCGACGTGGAGACAGCGAACAACGCTCACGACCTGGCCGATCAGTTCCGCAACCTGGCCGCCTACATCGACAGCAATCGGGATCCGGCGGGCGCGTTGCAACGCTTGGCCGATCTCGCCCGGGCGACCGTCGGGGGCTGCGAGTGGTGCGCGATCACCCAGGCCAGCCGGGAGCCGCGGACGCTGGCGGCCAGCGACGACACCGCCCGGCTCATCGACGCGATCCAGCTCCGGGCCGGGGAGGGACCCTGCCTCTCGGCCGCAAGGGACGAGATCGTCATCCACATCCCGGATCTGACCCGCGAGTCGAGATGGCCGGGGTACGTCCCGGCGGCCGAGGACCACACCCCGGACCGCGCTATATAGACCTTCGACCTCGACCACGGCGACGCCCGGTCGGCGCTCAACCTGTACGCCGGCACTGCCGGCGCCTTCACCGAGGACGACGTCAGCACCGCGGCGTTGTTCGCCTCCCACGGTCAACAGGCCATGCGGCATCTGAACGCGCACACCCGGGCCCTGCACCTGGAGGAGGCGCTGGGCACCAGCCGGCAGATCGGCGCCGCGGTCGGCATCCTGATGGCCGCCCACCGGATCACCGAGGACGCCGCCTTCCAGCTGCTGCGGCGCAGCAGCCAGCACCTCAACCGCAAGCTGCGCGACATCGCCGAGCAGGTCACCGAGACCGGCGAGCTGCCCTGACGTCCCCGGTGGCCGGTTAAGGTTCCGACGGTCCGGGACGGCGCCGGACGGATCGGGGGCGGGGTGGGCGCGGCGCTGCTGCTCGGCCTCACCATCGGACTCGCCGCCGGCATCAGCCCCGGGCCGCTGCTCGTGCTGGTCGTCACCGAGAGCCTGCGGTCGGGCTGGCGGGCGGGCCTGGCGACCGCGGCGGCGCCGCTCCTGAGCGACGTCGTGGTCGTCGCCGGGGTGCTGCTCGTGCTGGGCAACCTGCCGGCCCGGACGCTGCCCGTCCTCGGCGTGGTGGGCGGCGGCTACGTGCTCTGGTCGGCCTGGTCGACCTGGCGGGAGGCCGGGACGGCGACGCTGCCGGTGCCCGGCGCGGCGCCGCCGCCGCTGCGCGCGGCGCTGCGGCGGGCGGTAACGGTCAACCTGCTCAGCCCGCACCCCTGGGTCACCTGGGCGACGGCGCTCGGGCCGCTCACCGTGCAGGCCTGGACGGCGTCACCGCCGGCCGGGGTCGCGCTGGTCGCCGGCTTCTACCTCACCCTGATCGGGGCCAAGGCGGTGCTCGCGCTGCTAATCGCGGGCGGTCGGCACCGGCTCGGCGCGGGCGGCTACCGGACGGCGCTGCGCATCGGAGCCGTCCTGCTCGGGCTGGCCGGCCTCGCGCTGGTCGTCGAGTTCGGGCTGCAGCTCGCCCGGTCGTGACCGTCCCGTCCCCCGGGGGTGCGGTCGGGCCGAATCCCCCGGAAGGGTAGGACTGAGGGATGACCGACCCGCAACCGACCACCCCGTTCCACGACCTGGACCGCTACCTCGAGCTCCCACGGATGTCCGGGCTGACGCTGTCCCCGGACGGCTCCCGCCTCGTCCTGTCCGTCGCCACCCTGGACCCGGCCCGGACCGGCTTCGTGTCGGCGGTGTGGGAGGTCGACCCGGCCGGGGAACGGCCCGCGGCCCGGCTCACCCGGGGCGCGAAGGGCGAGTCGGCCGCCGGGTTCACCGCTGCCGGCGACGTCCTCTTCACCGCCGCCCGGCCCGACCCGGACGCCGAACCCGGCGGCGCCGACGACGTCCCGACCTCGCTGTGGGCGCGGCCCCGCGGGGGCGGCGAGGGCCGGCTCGGGCTCAGCCGCCCGGGCGGCCTCGGCCGGGTGCACGTCGCCCGGCAGGCCGACGTCCTGGCGTTCTGCGGCGACGTGCTGCCCAACGCCGCGCCCGACCGCACCGACAGCACCGACCGCACCGACAGGGCCGACACGACCCCGGACGCCGACGACCGCACCGACGCCGGTCTGCGCGCCGCCCGCAAGAAGCACAAGGTCGCGGCGATGTTGCACACCGGCTACCCGGTCCGCTTCTGGGACGCCGACCTCGGCCCGGGCGCACCGCACCTGTTCACCGCCGAGCTGGACGCAGACACCACCGCGACCGCCGTCGACCGCACCCCGCGTCCCGGCCAGGCCCTACGCGAGGCCGACCTGGACCTCACCGCGGACGGCGCCACGATCGTCACCACCTGGCAACGGCCGGCCGCCCGCGGCGCCGTCCGCACCGAGCTCCGGCTGCTCGACCGGGCCACCGGCACCGTCACCACGCTGCTCGCCGACCCCGACGGTGAGCTGTTCCACCCCCGCTTCAGCCCCGACGGGACCCGGGTGGCGATGCTGCGCGAGTCCGACGCGACCCCGCATCGGGCACCCCGGATCACCGTGCGGGTCGTCGAGGTCGCCGGCGGCGCCGTCACCGACCCGGCCGCGGACTGGGATCGCTGGCCGTCGTCGCTGAGCTGGCTGCCGGACGGCTCCGGTCTGGTGGTGACCGCCGACGACGGCGGCCGCGGGCCGGTGTTCGTGCTGCCGCTGGACGGCGGTCCGGTCGAGCGGCTCACCACCGACGACGCCACCTACACCGACGTCCGGGTCGCCCCCGACGGGAGCGCGGTGTACGCGCTGCGCGCCTCCTACCTGGCCCCGGCGCACCCGGTCCGGGTCGGACTGACCGGCGACGACCGCGGACGGGTCACCCCGCTGCCCGCGCCGACTCCCCAGCCCGAGTTGCCCGGCACGCTCACCGAACTGACCGCCACCACTGACGACGGGGTGGCGGTCCGGGCCTGGCTCGCGCTGCCCGCGGACGCGGCCGAGCACCCCGCCCCGCTGCTGCTGTGGGTCCACGGCGGGCCGCTCAACTCCTGGAACGGCTGGTCCTGGCGGTGGAACCCGTGGCTGATGGTGGCCCAGGGGTACGCCGTCCTGCTGCCCGACCCCGCCCTGTCCACCGGGTACGGACAGGACTTCGTCCAGCGCGGCTGGGGGGCCTGGGGTGCGGCGCCGTACACCGACCTGATGGCCGTCACCGACGCGGCCGAGCGGCGGCCCGACATCGACGCCACCCGCACCGCCGCGATGGGTGGCTCGTTCGGCGGTTACATGGCCAACTGGATCGCCGGGCACACCGACCGCTTCCGGGCGATCGTCACCCACGCGAGCCTGTGGGCGCTGGACCAGTTCGGGCCGACCACCGACGCCGCGTTCTACTGGCAGCGCGAGATGACCGCGGAGATGGCGGCGGAGAACTCGCCGCACCGCTTCGTCGGCGACATCGTCACACCGATGCTGGTCATCCACGGCGACAAGGACTACCGGGTGCCGATCGGCGAGGGCCTGCGGCTCTGGTACGAGCTGCTCAGCGCCTCGCAGCTACCCGCCGACGAGGACGGGCGGACGCCGCACCGGTTCCTGTACTTCCCGGACGAGAACCACTGGGTGCTCAAGCCCCAGCACGCCAAGATCTGGTACCAGGTGGTCTCCGACTTCCTGGACCGGCACGTCCGGGGCGGCGCCGGGATCGAGCTGCCCGCCCTGCTCGGGGCCGCACCGAACGAGTGAATCCCGGCCGCGGGCCGTGCTCTCCCGCGCCCGACGGGTAGTAACGACGGGTGACCGGTCGTTGACGGCCGGTCGACCGGGGGACAGGGGTGGCCCGTGGACGACGACGACCGCAGCGCCGTGGCGGCCCGGTACGTGCTGCCCGCGGACCTCGCGTCCCGGTTGGACGCCCTGCTCGGCGCGGTGTCGGCCACGCTCGCGTTCCCGACCGTGCGGGTCAACGTCCTGGACGCCGCCCTGCAGCACACCGTCCGGATGTGCGGACCCGGCTCGCCGGCCGCGGTCGACCGCGACGAGGCGTTCTGCGACACCGTG
>JBQGEH010000051.1:0-2972 GCA_052039515.1 Nakamurella sp.
CTGCGGGACAACCTGTACGCCGACTTCCTGCCCGGCCTGGCCGGGCCCGATCCCGACGGGGCGGGTGACGTCATCCGCGGGCCGGCCGCGGACGGACGCGTGGCCGCCGTCGCCCAGGACGACATCGCCGCCGCGGCGGCCGCCGTCCTGCGCCGACCCGGCGACCATGTCGGCCGCACGTACGAGCTGACCGGACCGCAGGCCGTCTCGCTGGCCGAGGTCGCCGATCTGCTGACCGCCGTCACCGGCCGGTCCGTGCGCTACCGGGACGAGACCATCGAGGAAGCCTTCGCGTCGCGGACCGGCTCCGGCGCACCGGACTGGATGGTCGCCGGGTGGGTGTCGACCTACACGGCGATCGCCGCCGGTGAACTCGCCACCGTCACCGACGACGTCGCCCGTCTGACCGGGCACCCGGCCACCCCCGTCGCCGAGGTCCTGCGCCGCACCGACTCCTAGCGCTCCCCCAGCACTGCCCACCAGCACCCCGCCCGCTGATCCCGAGTACGTGAAGACTTCGGCGGCAGACCCCGCGCCTTCTCTTCACGATCGCGCCGAACACCCGCACGCACGAACGCGGCCCGGGCACCCACCCGATGGGCGAGCGACCGCCGCGGCCACCGGAGACTGCGCAGGACGCGCCGTACTCTCGGCCGGTGGACTGGAGCCTGCGCACCTGCGGTCGCCGCGGGCACGAGACGTTCGCCCCGGACGAGCCGGAGCTGCGGGACCGCCTGACCGCGGAGACCGCCATCGGCACGGCGTGGCGGTGTCTGCGCTGCGGTGACTTCGTGGTCGGCCCTCCCGACGGGTCCGGACCGGCCGACAGCGCCCCCGAGGTCCCCCGCGGGCGACTCCTGCGGGACCGGGTGATCATGCGACTGCTGGCCGCCGAACGCGTCGGCCGGGCTCTGCTGGTGGTGCTGCTCGGTGTGCTGATCCTGTACTTCCGGGACTCCCGGGCCCGGTTGCAACAGTCCTTCGACAACGAACTGGCCCTGTTCAGGCCGATCGCCGACCAGCTGGGCTGGCACCTGGAGACCTCCGAGGTGGTCCGCGGCATCAACCGGGTCTTCGGGCTGTCGGGCCACGCCATCACCTGGGCCGCGGTCGCCGCGTTCGCCTACGCGGTGCTCCTGCTCGTCGAGTCCTACGGGTTGTGGCAGGTCCGCCGATGGGGCGAGTACCTGTCAGTGGTGGTGACCAGCGTCTTCCTGCCGCTGGAGATCTGGGAGCTGTCCGAGCGGGTCACCTGGCTCAAGGTCGTCCTGACCGCCATCAACGTCGCCGCCGTGGTCTGGCTGATCTGGTCCAAGCGGCTGTTCGGCGTGCGCGGTGGCGGGGCGGCCTACCGGGCCGAGCACAGCGAAGAGAGCCTGCTGACCGTCGAGCGGGCCGCGCTGGAAGAGCAGCGCACCGGACGGCCCACGGCGGACAGCGGTCAGAACCAGCCGAGATGATCGGCCAGGATCTTCGTGCCGATGGCGATGAGGATGAGCCCGCCGGCGATCTCGGCGGGCTTGCCGAACCGGTGCCCGACCCGATGCCCGAGCAGCACCCCGGCGAAGCTGATGACGAACGTCGTGATGCCGACCAGGACGACCGCGCCCGCGATGGGCACGTCCGGTAGGAACGCGAACGTCACCCCGACGGCCAGGGCGTCGATACTGGTGGCGACGGCCAGGACCGCCAGTTCCCTGAGGTCGACCCGGTCGGTGTCCAATTCGTCGTCCGCGTGGTCACCCCGGAACGCCTCCCAGAGCATCTTCGCGCCGATCGCACCGAGCAGTCCGAACGCGATCCAGTGGTCGAAGTCCTGGATGAACGACGAGAACCCGATGCCCAGGAAATAGCCGAGCAGCGGCATGAGCGCCTGGAACAGCCCGAACGCGCCGGCGATCAGGACGGCGTTGCCGAGGGTGAAACGCCGCAGGTGCAGACCCTTGCCCAAGGCGACGGCGAAGGCATCGGCCGAGACGCCCAACGCGATGAGGAACAGCGGCCAGAACGTCACGGAGGAGCCTCTCGGTCGAGCTGACCGGGGCGGGTACGGGGTGCCCTCGGCCAGCGTGCTTACGCTGACCGAAGGTCTCGCTCGCCGGCTCGAGGACCGGTGGAGGGCCGGGAACGGTTCGCAGAACCGCGCCAGTATGTCGACCATCCGCACCCGGCTGATCGAGCCGACCGGGCGGAGCTACTCCCCTTCAGTGACCCCATGATCGCGCGCGGCAACCACCCGGGGCAACCCCGCGGGACCGGCAGGGAGCGTGAAACCGGCCACGCTCCCCCGCGAGCGGTCCGCGGACGCCCGCGTCACCAACCCCGCTCGGCCAGCCGATGCGGCAGCGCAGATGGCCGCACCCGCCCGGCCCCCCGGGGCGGCGACGGCCGCCTCCGGCTCAGGATCGCCGTCACCAACCCCGCTCGGCCAGCCGATGCGGCACTGGCACGTCGTCGACGTTGATGCCGACCATCGCTTCCCCCAGGCCACGGGAGACCTTCGCGATGACGTCCGGGTCGTCGTAGAACGTGGTGGCCTTGACGATGGCTTCGGCCCGGGCGGCCGGGTTGCCGGACTTGAAGATGCCGGACCCGACGAAAACGCCCTCGGCGCCGAGCTGCATCATCATCGCGGCGTCGGCCGGGGTGGCGATGCCGCCCGCGGTGAACAGCACGACGGGCAGCTTGCCGTTCGCCGCCACCTCGGCGACCAGCTCGTACGGGGCCTGCAGTTCCTTGGCCTCGGCGTACAGCTCGTCGGGCGACAGGGCGGTGAGCCGACGGATCTGCCCGCCGATGGTGCGCATGTGGGTCACCGCGTTGGAGACGTCACCGGTGCCGGCCTCACCCTTGGAGCGGATCATCGCCGCGCCCTCGGTGATGCGGCGCAGCGCCTCACCGAGATTGGTCGCACCACACACGAACGGCGCGGTGAACGCCCACTTGTCGATGTGGTGCGCGAAATCCGCCGG
>JBQGEH010000052.1:0-7589 GCA_052039515.1 Nakamurella sp.
ACCTGGATCTCCATCGAGGGCTCGGCCGTCGTGGTGGACGACCTGGCCAAGAAGAAGGAGCTGTGGAACGGCTTCGTCGGGGCCTGGTTCACCGACGGCCCGGAGGACCCGAACGTGGTGCTGATCAAGATCGAGGCGCACGGAGCGGAGTACTGGGACTCCCCCGGTGGCCGCATCGCCACCGCGATCAGCTTCGTCAAGGCGAAGGTGACCGGCAAGCCCTACGACGGCGGCGAGAACGAGAAGGTCGATCTGTAGCCGGGTCGGGGCTTCCCGCTTCCGGAATCCGTTGACGCGGCCACGATGTCGGCCGCGTCGACGGAAAGCAGAAGCGGAACCGGTCGCACAGGCCCGGAGACGACGAACGGCCGGTGGGCACCACGCCCACCGGCCGTTCTCCGTCTGCGGATCAGTCGCGGAACGACGCCGCGAGCGTCTCGAACTCCGCGTCGGTCAGCTCGATGCCGGCGGCCGCGGTGTTCTCCTCCAGGTGGGCGACGCTGGAGGTACCGGGGATCGGCAGCACGACCGGCGAGCGCTTCAGCAGCCAGGCCAGCGCCAGCTGCGAGGGGCTCGCGCCGTGGTCGGCCGCGATGGCCTGCAGCGGCCCGTCGGTCTGCGCGAGCGGGCCGGAGCCCAGCGGCGCCCACGGGATGAACGCGATGCCCTGCTCGGTGACGTGGTCCAGCAGCGCCTCCGCGTCGGTGAAGCCGGCGTTGTAGCGGTTCTGCACGGAGACGATGGGAGCGAGCTTCCGGGCCTCCTCGAGCTCGTCGACGGTCACCTCGGACAGACCCAGGTGCCGGATCTTGCCCTCGTCCTGCAGGGCGACCAGTTCGCCGACCTGGTCGGCCAGCGGCACCTCCGGGTCGATGCGGTGCAGCTGGAACAGGTCGATCCGCTCCAGGCCGAGCCGCCGGAGGCTCATCTCGACCTCCTGGCGCAGGTAGGCCGGGTGGCCGTGGACCGGCCACTGGTTGGGCCCGGTGCGCAGCAGACCGGCCTTGGTGGCGATGACGAGGTCGTCGGCGTAGGGGTGCAGCGCCTCCCGGATCAGCTCCTCGGAGACGTACGGCCCGTAGGAGTTGGCGGTGTCGATGAAGGTGATGCCGAGTTCGACGGCGCGGCGCAGCACCCGGATCGCCTCGTCGTGGTCCTTCGGCGGACCCCAGATGCCCTCGCCGGTCAGACGCATGGCGCCGAAGCCGAGGCGGTGCACGGGCAGATCCCCGCCGATGGCGAAGGTGCCGGAGGCGGCTGCAGGTCGTGCTGCGGTGTGCTCGGTGGTGGTCATGGTTCCTGCTTCCTGGTCGTCCGGTGGCGGGCGGACGTGTGGTCGCCCTGCCAGGGGGTGCAACCACCGCCGGGCGGACCGGATTCCCGGATGGTTGCCCGGGTCGTCGGCCCGGTCGGCTGGGAGACTCGGAGGATGACCGGTCCCCTGGAGAAGCGCCCCGCCCCGCCGGCGGGCGACGCCGGCCGGGGTGCCGCCGTGCAGCAGCGGGCGGTGGAGCTCGTCGGTCTGCTGGGCGGGCTCATCGCCCGGCTGCGGCGGCCCCTGCTGTGGGTGTCGCTGCTGCCGGTGCCGCCGGCGGTCGCGTTGCTGGTCGCGGCGGTCGTGGCCGGGACGCCGACACCGGCGGTGGTGGCGGTCGCCGGGCTGGTCGCGCCGCTGTGGCTCACCGTGCGTCGCCGCCAGCTGGTGACCGCGCTGGTCCCCGCGGACGCGGCGGTCGCCGAGCTGCGGCGCACCTTCGACCTGGCCGCCATCGGCACCCAGCTACGGGACAACCTGCGCGGTCAGGGTGACCGGGCGCTGTCGCTGCGGCCGGGTGCGCTGGCCGGCACCGTGTGGCGCGGGGTCAGCGCCACCGCCGCGGTGCACGGTCGGGTCACCGACGTGCCCCGGCTGGCGCCCTTCCTGCCCGGCCGGTTGCGTGGCCTGGGCTTCCTGGTCATCGCCTGCGTGGTCAGTGGGGTCGTGCTGGTGGCGTGGCTGGCCCTGCACCTGGTGCTGGCAGCGCTGGTCGGGTCGGACGCCTGGTCGGGGTTCTGACCTCGCGGCTCAGGCCGACGGCACCCGTTCCAGGTCGGCCAGCCACACGGCGGCGTTGCCGTCGGACGGCGCCCGCCAGTCGCCCCGCGGGCTCAGCGACCCGCCCGCCGACACCTTGGGCCCGTTGGGCATCGCCGACCGCTTGAACTGGCTGAAGCCGAAGTAGCGGGTGAGGAACACCTCCAGCCAGTGCCGGATGGCGGGCAGGTCGTACTGCCGCCGCCGCTCCGCGGGGAACCCGACGGGCCAGTGGCCGCTTCCGCTGTCGCCCCACGCCTGCAGCGCGAGGAACGCGAGCTTGGACGGCCGGAAGCCGTAGCGCAGCACATGGAACAGGGTGAAGTCCGGCAGCTCGTACGGTCCGATCGCCTTCTCGGTGCTCTGCGGCACCTCGCCGTCCTTGACCGGCACCAGCTCGGGGCTGATCTCGGTGCCGAGGATCGCCAGCAGGATGGCGTCGACCTCGTCGGAGAAGTCGTCCAATCCGCCGACCCAGCGGATGAGGTGCTGGATGAGCGTCTTCGGCACGCCGGCGTTGACGTTGTAGTGCGACATCTGGTCGCCGACCCCGTAGGTGCTCCAGCCCAGCGCGATCTCGCTGAGATCGCCGGTGCCGAGCACGATCCCGTGGTGGTGGTTGGACAGCCGGAACAGGTAGTCGGTGCGCAGGCCGGCCTGGACGTTCTCGAACGTGACGTCGTAGACCTCTTCGCCCCGGCCGAAGGGATGGCCCATGTCGGTGAGCATCTGGGTGGCGGCGGGCCGGATGTCGAGCTCGGCGGCGGTCACCTCCAGCGCGGTCATCAGCGCCCAGGCGTTGGCCTTGGTCGAGACCCCGGTGGCGAAGCCGGGCATCGTGTAGGCCAGGATGGTCGTCCGCGGCAGGCCGAGCAGGTCCATCGCGCGGGCCGCGACGATCAGCGCATGGGTGGAGTCGAGGCCGCCGGAGACGCCGATGACGACCTTCTCGGTGCGGATGGCGCGCAGCCGCTGGACGAGGCCGTCGACCTGGATGTTGTAGGCCTCGAAGCAGTCCTGGTCCAGCCGGGCCGGGTCGGCGGGGACGAACGGGAACCGCTCGATGGGCCGGCGCAGCCCCAGGTCGGTGTCGGGGGCGGCGAGGGTGAAGGGGACGCGACGGTACGGAGAGTCGCCCACCACCCGGCGGTTGTCCTCGAAGGTGCCCTGCCGGGCACGTTCCTGCCGGAGCAGGTCGAGGTCGACGTCGGCCACGGTGAGCTGCGGCTCGCGGGCGAACCGCGGACCCTCGGCGAGGAGCACGCCGTTCTCGAAGACGCTGGTCTGGCCGTCCCACGACAGGTCGGTGGTCGACTCGCCCTGCCCGGCGGCGGCGTAGAGGTAGGCGGCGAGGCAGCGCATCGACTGGGCGCGGCACAGCGCGGTGCGGGTGTCGGCGCGGCCGATGGTGATGGGGCTGCCGGACAGGTTGAGCAGCACGGTCGCGCCGGCCAGCGCGAGCCCGCTGGACGGCGGGACGGGGACGAACATGTCCTCGCAGATCTCCACGCCGACGGTGAGCCCGGGGACGTCGGTCGCCTCGAAGAGCAGGTCGGTGCCGAACGGGACCTCGCGGCCCGCCACGTCGATGGTGAGGCCGACGATGCCGTCACCGGCGGCGAACTGGCGGCGCTCGTAGAACTCGCGGTAGGTCGGCAGGTGGAGTTTCGGCACGACGCCGAGGATCTCGCCGCGGTGGATGACGACCGCGGTGTTGAACAGCCGCGCCCGGTGCCGCAGCGGCGCCCCGACGACGAGCACCGGCAGCAGGTCGCGGGACGCCTCGATGACGGTGGCCAGCCCCTCGTGCACCGCGTCGAGCAGGGCGTCCTGGCCGAACAGGTCGTCCAGGGCGTAGCCGGTCATCGCGAGCTCCGGGAACAGCGCGACCGCCACGCCCTGCTCGGCGCAGCGGCCGGCGATCTCGACGATGCCCGCGGCGTTGCGCTGCGGGTCGGCGATGTGGACCCGGGTCGTGCAGGCCGCCACCCGGGCGAACCCGTGGGCGTACAGCGAGGAGAAGTTCATGCGCCGCTTCCTGGTCGGGGCTGGGGCCCGCCCATCATCCCCCGGCCCGACGATGCCGACCGGCCGGGTCAGGCGGCGGCGCGCTCCCGCAGGAAGGCCAGCGAGCGGTCGGCGTGCACGCCCATGCTGAACTCGCTGGCGACGACCTCGAGGACCGTCCGGTCGGTGCCGATGACCAGCGTGACCCGCTTGACCGGCGTGATCATCCGGCGCTTGATGCCCAGCGCGGTGGCAACCGAGCCGTCGGCGTCCGACAGCAGCGGAAAGCCGAGGCGGGAGCTCTGCGCGAAGCGCTGCTGCGCCTCGACGGAGTCGGTGCTGATGCCGACCACGGTCGCCCCGACCGCGGCGAACTCGGCGGTCAGATCGCGGAACGAGCACGCCTCGACGGTGCAGCCGCTGCTCATCGCGGCCGGGTAGGCGAACAGCACCACCGGACCGTCGGCGAGCAGCGCGGACAGCCGTCGCGGCACGCCGTCCTGGTCGGGCAGTTCGAAGTCCGGCGCGGTGGCGCCGACGGCGATCGTCTTCACGCGGCGGTCCTCTTCTTCGGTGGCAGCGGGATGAAGCCGGACGTGGACTCCAGGTACTCCCGGTAGCCGGGCTTGGACTCGCTCATCCGCTTCTCGGTGAGCGCCTTACCGGTCTTGGCGACCAGCAGGTAGGTCATGAACGCCGCCGACACCAACCCGATCAGACCCAGCCAGTGCCAGCTGATCATCACGAAGATCCCCCACCACATGACGGACTCGCCGAAGTAGTTGGGGTGGCGGGTGTACCGCCACAGACCGCGGTCCATGACCTTGCCCTTGTTGGCCGGGTCGGCCTTGAACGCCTTGAGCTGGCTGTCGCCGACCGCCTCGAACGCGAACCCGACGACCCAGATCGCCACGCCCAGCCACAGCAGCAGGTGGTTCGGGTCCGGCAGCACCATCGCGATCTGCGCCGGCAGCGACACGAACCACATGGTCAGACCCTGGGGGACCTGCACCTTGCGGACGATGCCGAGCGGCCCGGCGTCTTTCAGCATGTCGACGTAGCGGCCGTCCTCGGGCAGCCCGTGGTTGCGGATCAGGATGTAGATCCCCAGCCGCAGCCCCCAGGTGGCCACCAGCAGCAGCATCAGCCAGCGCAGCAGCGGGTCACCGTGGCCGAGGCTGACCAGGAACGCGACCAGGGTGGCGACCACGAAGCCCGGTCCCCAGACGGCGTCGACGATCGAGTACTTGCCGGTGGCCCGACCGACGACGAAGGTCGCCGCCATCACCAGCACCACGGCGGCGAGGGCGCAGCCGACCGCGGTGAACAGCGTGCCCCAGGGAATCATCCGAGGTCCTTCCGCGCCGGCGTCATCCCGCTGGTCCCGTCGGGGTGCGGCTTGACGGCGAGGATCTGGTCCACGCCCATCCGGTTCTCGGCGAAGGAGAGCCCCGATCCGACCATGTAGAGCCGCCACACCCGGGCTCCGACCGGCCCGAGCAGCTGCTCGACGCGGGGCCATTCGGCCTCCAGCGTCCGGGCCCAGGCCTGCACGGTCCTGTCGTAGTGCTCGCTCTGCGCGTGCACGTCGCGGATCTCGAACCCGGCGCCGGTGAGCAGGCCGACCGTGGTGGCCAGCGGCTTCATGTGCATGTCGGGCGCGATGTAGGTCTCGATGAACGCTCCCCCGCCGGGGGCGTTCTCGCCGCGGCTCATCTGCTGGACCAACGCCCGACCGCCCGGCCGCAACGCGTCGAACAGGATGCGGGTGAACGCCGGGTACTCGGCGTCGCCGACGTGCTCGCCCATCTCGATGGTGCTGACCGCGTCGAACTCGCCGGCGTGCACCCCCGGGACGCCGGTGACGCCGCCGGTGCCGGCGGCCAGCTCCCGGTAGTCGGCCAGCCGCACCTGCACCCGGTCGGCGAGGCCCTGCCGCTGGATGCGGGCGGTGACGTAGGCGTGCTGCTGGGCGGACAGCGTCACCCCGGTGGAGCGGGTGCCGTAGTGCTCGGCGGCGTGGCAGATCAGCGAACCCCAGCCGCAGCCGACGTCCAGGTGCGCCGCTCCCTCGGTGAGGCCGAGCTTGCGGCAGACCAGGTCGAGCTTGGCGCGCTGCGCGTCGGCGAGGTCGCCGTCCGGGCCGTCGACGAAGTAGGCGCAGGAGTACGCCATCGACGGGTCGAGCAGCATCTCGTAGAACTCGTTGGACAGGTCGTAGTGGTGGGCGATGGCGGCCCGGTCACGATCCCGGGAGTGCACGTCGCCGGACAACTTCGACCGGTCGCCGGGGGCGGGCGGCCGCCGGCCGAGCACGCCCAGCCGGACCGCCGACGGGACGAGGCCGAGCACGTCGCGTACCCGGGGCTTGCGGACGCTCCCGGCGTTGAACGCCTGCCACATCGTCGACAGCCCGGTGCGCAGATCGCCGTCGATGTCGATGTCGCCGGTGATGTAGGCCTCGGCGAGGCCGTTCTCGTCCGGTGACCACAACAGCCGCCGCAGGGCGTCGCGGGAGTTGACCACCAGGGTCGGTGCGCCGGCGGCGCCGGAGCCCGCCTGCGTGCCGTCCCACGCCCGGATCCGGAACGGCACCTCACCCCCGATGGCCGTGCTCGTCAGGTCAACCAGGCGTTGGGCAGTGCTCGGCACGGGGGGCAGCCTCTTTTCGGCAGGGGTGGCGCGGGTGGTGCACGACAGGCGGGCGGCGCCGGCCGGGGAGTCCCCTGTCGGCACCGAGCATTCGGTACCCACCCGGCACCGGATTGCTCACCGGCGTCGGGCCGCCGGGCGCCCGGGTTCCGGTCAGCGCCGCCGGTACACCCGCGCCTCCCACGGCCGCAGCGTGAGATCCGCCCCGGCGGGCGGGTAGTTGCCGATGACCAGCTCCGCGTCGGCCCAGGCCGGGTCGATGTCGTCCCCGGTGGGCACGGTCACCTCGTCGCCGGAGAAGTTGGCCAGCACGAGCAGCGTCGTCCCCTCCAGCGAGCGGGTGAAGGCGTAGATGGTCGGGTCGGTGGCCAGCAGCATGCGGAAGTCGCCGACCGCCACGGTCGGCTCGGTGTGCCGCAGCTCGATGAGCCGGCGGGAGTGGTGGAAGACCGAGTCCGGGTTCGCACGTTCCGCCTCGGCGTTGATCTCGGCGTGGTTGGGGTTCACCCGGAACCACGGCGTGCCGGTGGTGAAACCGGCGTGCTCCCCCGCCGTCCACTGCACCGGGGTGCGGGCGTTGTCCCGGCTGATCGCGCGCATCCCCGGCAGGATGTCCTCCGGCGACCGGCCGGCGGCGATCGCCTCCCGGTAGTAGTTGACCGACTCGATGTCGGCGAAGTCGTCGCCGGACTCGAAGCCGATGTTGGTCATCCCCAGCTCTTCGCCCTGGTAGACGTACGGCGTCCCGCGGTGCAGGTGCAGCACGGTGGCGAGCAGCTTGGCCGAGGCGACGCGGTGCTCGCCGTCGTCGCCGAAGCGGCTGACCGCCCGGGGCTGGTCGTGGTTGTCCCAGTAG
>JBQGEH010000053.1:0-7769 GCA_052039515.1 Nakamurella sp.
GGGCGACAGACGAGGTGCTGCTTCTCCTTGTCGCCGAGGAGGTCGCCCGTCAGGTCCGCTCGGACCCCGACCTCACGCCGTCAGCAGCCCCTTCACCTCACGCACCGCCGTCCCCGGCCCCGCCAGATGCCACCGCACCCCGTCCCGCTCGAAGACGTCGGTGACCCCGCCCGCCCCCTGGACGAGCCCGGCGCCCGGGAACCAGTCCCACGACAGCGTGTCGGCGTGCACCCACACCCCGAGCCGGGCCCCGGCGACGGACGCGAGCTCCACCGACCCGGACCCGAGCATCCGCAGCGAGGCCGACCCGGCGATGCTGCGCAGCAACGGCTGGATGAGTTCGGGCCGGGCCAGCCGGGCCGGGTGCAGGTAGGTCGAGATCGAGATCTCGTGCAGGGACGCATCGGCGAGCGGCTCGACCGGCCGTCCGTTCAGCGTGGTGGGGACCCCCGGCCCGCCGAGCCACAGCTCGTCCGTCGTCGCCTGGTACACCGCGCCGAACAGCAGCTCGTCGCCGTCGACCAGGGCCAGCGCCGAGCACCACTCGGGCAGCCCCGACACGAAGTTGTAGGTCCCGTCGACCGGGTCGATGATCCACTTCCGCCGTCCCTCACGGGCGGCGCCCTCCTCGCCGATGAGCCCGTCGGCCGGCCGCAACTCGGCGAGCCGGCCGGCGATCATCGCCTCGGCGGCCTTGTCGGCGTCGGACACGACGTCGCTGATCGAGGTCTTCTGGTCCACGACGAGCACGCCCTGACGCATGGTCAGCGCGAGCTTCCCGGCCTCGGTGACGAGCTGCGCCGCCAGGTCGAGATCGGACTGCAGGTCGGTACCGCCGTCGGGAGTGGCCACCCCGACACCCTCACGCCGGCCTGTGAACGGCCGGCGTCCGCCCGTGATCGCCGACGCTACGACGCGTCCCCGGACAGCACGGTGTCGACGGCGGCGAGGTCGTCCGCGTCGGGGGTCCAGGCGTCGGCGGCGGCCGCGTTCGCCTCGATCTGCTCGACGCGGGTGGCGCCGGCGATCACCGACGCGACCTGCGGCTGCGCCAGCAGCCACCCGAAGGCCAACTGCAGCAACGTGATACCCCGCTCGTCGGCCAGCGCCTGCAGCCCCTCGACGCGGTCCCACGGCGCGTCCGCGAGCACCTGCGGTTTGAGCGCGGTGAGCCGCGCCCCCTCGGGAGCGTGATCGCGGGTGTACTTGCCGGTCAGCAGCCCGTTGTACAGCGGGAAGTACGGCAGCACGCCGACACCATGGGCCTCGGCCGCGGGCAGCAGCTCCTGCTCGACGTCGCGCTGCAACAGCGAGTACTCGTTCTGGGCCGACACGAAGGGCGTGTAGCCGCCGGTGGAGGCGGTCCAGGCGGCGTCGGCGAGCTGCCAGCCGGCGAAGTTGGAGTGTCCGAGGTAGCGCACCTTGCCCTCCCGGACGAGGTCGTCCAGCGCGGACAGGGTCTCCTCGATCGGCGTGGACGGGTCCGGCTGGTGCAGCTGGTACAGGTCGATCCAGTCGGTGTTCAGCCGCCGCAGCGACGCCTCGACGGCGGTGCGGATGTAGCGCCGCGAGCCACGCGCCCCGAAGTCGGGGCCGTTGACGCCCTCCATGTCCATGCCGAACTTGGTGGCGACGACGACCTGGTCGCGTCGCTTGCCCAGCGCCGCGCCGAGCAGTTCCTCGCTGCGGCCGTGCGGGTTGCCGTAGATGTCGGCCACGTCGAAGAGCGTGATGCCCGCGTCGATGGCGGCGTTGACGACGGCGGCGGCGCCGTCCGGGGTCTCGGTGGCGACGCCCTTACGGCCGAGGTTGTTGCACCCCAGCCCGGTGGCGGAGACGACGAGGCCGGAGGAGCCGAGGTGGCGGAGAGAGGGTGCGCTGGTCATCCTCCGACCGTAGCGACCGCGACGACCGACCCCGCCGCCGCCCGGTCCACGTACGGTGGCCGGGGTGTCGACGGTGAAGCCCAAGAAGAAGTGCTGCGTCAGCAAGCCCCGGTGCAAGCGCTGCCCGCTGCGGATGCTGGCCGAGGGCACGCTCCCCGCCGGTTACACCGTCCGTCACCGCAAGCTCGTCGCGGTCGGCAAGGAGCACGCCCGGGACGGAGCCGCCCTCACCACGGCGGTCCGGCCGCCGTCCGACGACCGTGAGAGCACGCACGCCAGGAAGGCGGCGAAGAAGTCCCGGAAGAAGGCCGACCAGAAGCGGCGGAAGAAGGCCGGGAAGAAGTGAGTCCCGCTCAGTCCCGCGAGAGTCCCAGCTGGTAGTCGTCGATGTAGCGGGCGGCGAAGCCGGCTTCGCAGTAGGCCAGGTAGAAGTTCCACATCCGCACGAAGGTCCCGTCGAATCCGAGGTCGGCGACGTCGGTGAGCCGGTCGTTGAAGCGGTGCCGCCACTCCTCGAGGGTGCGGGCGTAGGACGGTCCGATGCGCCGCGACTCGGTCACCCGCAGACCGGTGCCGGCCATCGCGTCGTCCAGGGCGCGCAGGCTGGGCAGCTCCCCGCCGGGGAAGACGTACTTGTGGATCCAGGTGTAGCTGTTGCGGGTGGCGAGCCAGCGGT
The DNA here is from genome assembly GCA_052039515.1 of Nakamurella sp. Classification (GTDB taxonomy): domain Bacteria; phylum Actinomycetota; class Actinomycetes; order Mycobacteriales; family Nakamurellaceae; genus Nakamurella. The sequence continues at coordinate 2,563 of JBQGEH010000053.1, forward strand.
CGTGGTCGATGGTGATGGCCTGCAGACCGACCCGGCCGCCGGGCCGCAGCAGGCGGTCGATGCAGCGGAAGTACTCCGGCCAGTACTTCTCGCCGACCGCCTCGATCATCTCCACGCTGACCACGGCGTCGTACTCGCCGACGTGGCTGCGGTAGTCCTCCAGGCGCACCTGGACGCGGTCGGTGCAGCCGGCCTCGGCGATCCGCTTCTCGGCCAGCGTCTTCTGCGCGGACGACAGGGTCAGCGTGGTGACCTCGGCGCCGCGCTCCTGAGCGGCGCGGATGGCCAGCGCGCCCCAGCCGGAGCCGATCTCCAGCACCCGCATCCCGGGCCGGACCACGCCGGCCAGGTCCAGCACACCGTCGATCTTGCGCAGCTGCGCGTCGACCAGGTCCTCCGGCTCGGCCGATCGGTACCAGGCCGAGGAGTAGGTCATGGTCTCGTCGAGGAACAGCGCGAACAGCTCGTTGGACAGGTCGTAGTGCCGGTGGATGTTCTCCGCGGAGCCCACCGGGGTGTTCTGCTCGTGGGCGGGTTTGACCAGCATCCAGGCCGAGCGCAGCTTCTGCAGCGGCGCGGGCACCAGCGAGCTCATCCGGCCGGCCATCACGGTGAGAGCCGCCGCCAGTTCGTCCGTCGCGGCGTTGACCCGGGCACCGTCGGTCTCGGCGTCTCCCGGGTGCCACCCGGCGGTGGTGATGTCGCCGACCATCCAGGCCTCGCCGAAGCCGATGAGGCCGTCCCGGCCGACCCGGCGGAAGAAGTCGTCGGGCCGCACCACCTGGACCTCGGGTCCGCCCAGTCCCCAGGTGTTGCCGTCCGGGAAACGCACGGTCAGCGGGAGACGGCGGAACGCGGCCCGGGTGATCGCCCGGGCGATCGCGGCGTGGACGGGCCCGCGGGGGACCTCGAAGAGATCGGGCCAGACACCCGCGGACGGTTGCGGTGTGACGTGCCCGCGGCGGGTGGAGAGCAGAGACATCGGAGGGGACCCCTTCGTGTAGAGGCGCGTGCGCGGTGATGCTGTGACGACCAGTGACGCCACGTGTCCGGGATTCTGACAGGCGAGCCGGACGGATCGGGAGCGGATCGCTGCGTGAGACGTTCGGCGCCGGGCCCGACCGGGATTGCCCGTTCCGGTCGCCGCCCGGTCACATCGGTGCCGCCGCTCGTACGCTGGATCGACATGGGCCTGCTCTCCGACGTGTTCTCCCGGGTCAGCCGCTCCACGCTGCCGACGCCCGAGACGGCGCTGCGCGGCCGCGCCACACCGATGCCGGTGGACGGCACCCACGTCGTGCTGGGCACGCCCACCACCGGCCCGTGGCCCGTCGGGATGGCGACCGCGGTGTTCGGGATGGGGTGCTTCTGGGGCATCGAGCGGCTGTTCGGGCGCCTGCCGGGGGTGTACTCGACCGCGGCCGGGTACGCGGGCGGCATCACGCCGAACCCCCGGTACGAAGAGGTCTGCTCCGGCCGGACCGGGCACACCGAGGTGGTGCTCGTGGTCTTCGACCCCGCCCGGATCTCCTACGCCGATCTGCTCACCGCCTTCTGGGAGAACCACGACCCGACCCAGGGGATGCGTCAGCACAACGACCGGGGCACCCAGTACCGCTCGGCGATCTATCCGACCACACCGGAGCAAATGACCGCCGCCGAGGCGTCCCGCGACGCGTACCAGGCGCGGCTGACCGCTGCCGGCCACGGCGCGATCACCACCGAGATCGTCGCCGACCGCCCCTTCTTCCACGCCGAGGACCACCACCAGCAGTACCTCGACAAGAACCCCGGCGGCTACTGCTCGATGCGCGGGACCGGGGTCAGCTGCGTCCTCGACGACGGCGGCTCCGGCCTCGGGGTCGCTGCGAGGTGATCCCGCCCGCCAGGGCGATGGGCAGCGGTCCCGCCCGGTGACCACGCGGCACTGCCGGCGGACGCCGCCCGGATCCTCGGAGACGGACCGCTCACCCTGCACCAGCTGACCACCGGGGAACGACCGACCGCGGAAGGGGCGGGACGCTGACCGTCAGCCGGCGGGCCGCAGCAGCTCCGCCGGGTCCACCACCCACGGTTCCCGCCGCAGCCGGGCGGGGTCGAAGTCGTCCAGCAGGTCGGCGGCCCGCTCCACGGTGGCGGCGTCGGTGAGCCCGGCGCTGCGCGCGAGCAGGCCGAGCAGGGCGGGAACGGTCCAGCCGGCGGCCGTGAGCTCCGGCAGCGTCACCGCGCCGTCCCGCTTGGCCAGCCGTGCGCCGGCGGGGTTGAGCGCCAGGGGTACGTGCGCGTAGGCCGGGACGGGCAGCCCGAGCAGGGTGGCCAGGTGCACCTGCGCCGGGGTCGCGGGCAGCAGGTCGTCGGCCCGCACGACCTGGTCGACGCCCTGCGCGGCGTCGTCCACGACCACCGCGAGGTTGTAGGCGGCCAGCCCGTCGTTGCGCCGCAGCACGATGTCCTCGACCGGACCGGTGACGTCGCCGCACACCTCGTCGTGCACCGTGAGGGCGTCGACCTGGCTGCGCAGCCGCAGCGCTGACGGCCGGCCGGCGGCGATGCGCTCGGCGACCTCGGCCGCGGTCAGCCGACGGCAGGTCCCCGGGTAGCGGCCCTCACCCGGCCGGCCGTCGGCCTGCGGCGCGGACGCCGCCTCGCGGATCTCGCGTCGGGTGCAGAAGCACGGGTAGGTCAGGCCGGCGGCGACCAGCCGGTCGACGGCCGCGTCGTAGACCGGGGCGCGCTCGCTCTGCGCCACCACCGCGCCGTCGTGGTCGATGCCGAGTGTGGCGAGGTCACGCAACTGCCCGGCGGCGGCACCCGCGGCGACCCGGTCGAGGTCCTCCATCCGGACCAGGAACGCCCGGCGAGTGGACCGCGCGAACAGCCAGGCCAGCAGAGCCGTGCGCAGGTTGCCCAGATGCAGCGTCCCGGACGGGGAGGGCGCGAACCGCCCGGCCCCCGTCCGGTCAGAGCCCACGGACGAACTCCCGCGCCTCCTCGGTGTCGAACCCGGCCGCGGACCGCAGCAGCTGCACCGCCTCATCCTGGCGTCCCAGGGCGGTCAGGTTGCGCACCTCCAGCTCGACCTCGAACGGCACCGCGGAGGCGCTCGGAGCGTCGTCCGCCCATTCGGACGGGGCCTTGGTCAGCGACACCTCGGGCAGGTCCGGCGCGGGGGTGACCGGACCGCCGGCCGGCGGGCGTGGCTCACGGGCCGCCATCTTCTCCACCATCGCGGTCGCGGCCATCAGCGACAGGTCGGGGGTGGCCTGCCGCAACAGGGCGATGGCCTGCACCTTCTTGCCGGCGCGGGCCAGGGCGTGCACGTCGGTCATCACGCTGGGGTCGAAGGTCAGCTGCGTCGGGTCGGACCCCCGGGTGAGCGCCTTGCGGCCGAGGACGACCGCGATGACGACCACGGCGACGACGGTGGCGAGGATGCCGAACAGGATGTCCACCCACCCGATGGTAGGCGCCGCCGGTCACCGTCCGGCGTCGGTCAGGAGCCGGTGATCTCGGCCAGCACCTGCTCCTGGAACGCCCGTGCGGCAGCGGGTTCCGGGGCGGGGCCGCCGTTGAGCCGGGCGTCGATCGCGGTCCGGACGACGTCGGCACCCAGACCCGATTCGGCGATGCGCAACCCGGCCGGGACCTTGGCCAGCCAGTAGCCGGTGCGGATCCGGGCCAGCGCCCGGCACGCACCGAGGACGGCGTCCGACGCCCCGGTGTCGGGTTCGTGGCCGGCCGGCGCGGGCTGGTCGAGGTACCAGCGCAGCCCGTCGATCAGCAACTGGCGCAGGTCGCCCCGGCTCACCTCGCCGAACACGTCGTGCGCGTCGGGGCCGAGCAGGGCGCGGCCGTGCTCGCGCAGGATGCTGCGGTCGATGGCGTACCAGAACAGACCGTCGGCGGCCGGTCGCTCGGTGCCGCCGTAGGTGGCGCGGAAGGGCATCGTCGCGCCGGTGTTGAGCTCGACCTCGAAGCCGGGCTCGGGGGTGCCCGACCCGGCGACGGCACGCCAGTAGACGACCAGTTCGAGGCCACGCGCCGGACACGGCAGGTTCTCGTGGCGCAGCCGCTGGACCAGGTCGTCCTTCTGCTCCCACGACAGCGGGTCGGCGGTGACCAGGGCGACGTCGACGTCGCTGCGGCCCGGCTGGTACGCACCGAACGCGACCGAACCCGCGGCGTAGGCGCCGATGAGGTTGCCGCCGAGGGACTCCCGGGCCTGGCCCACCAGGGCCGTCAGGTACTCCTCGATGGCGTCGTGCGCGTCGGCTGCGTGGGTCACCCGCGGATCACACCCCAAACGGGCGTCGACAGCAACCGCGACACCCGCGGTCCATTCATCCCATCGCGGTAGCGAACAGCCGGCGGAGCTCGGTGGCGGCGTCCGCGTCCCCGCTGACGGTGACCGGGGCGGCGGCGTCCGAGCGTCCCCACACCCAGGCCCAGACGGCGGCGGCGTCGCCGTCGACGGTGGCGTCAGCCGGCCCGCCGGTCGGGAAGTCGAAGAACCGGTCGAGCGGCCGGATCCGCCAGTCCCGCTCCGGGGTGCTCAACAGGACGGTGCGTCCGCTGCCGCCGGGCGGACCCGGGAGCCGGGTACCGAGCCACACCTCGACGGCCTCGGCGATGCCGTCCATCGCCAGCGCCGGGTCCACCCACCACTCGCGACCGAGCGCCTGCTGCAGATCGACGCGGTGCACCAGCGTCTCGTGGGCCATCCGGCGGAACCAGAAGCCGTTGGTCCGGTCGTGCGGGCACCAGGTCGGCGCCGGGGCGCGGGCGGGCCGGGGGAGCAGGACGTCGATGAGCGCGTGGGCGCGATCACCGACCCAGCCGGCCAGCGCCGCCGGATCCTCGGGGCCGGTCGGCCAGTCGGCACCGCGCCGTCCCTGGGTGATCCAGTCGGCGACGCCTGCGTAGAGCCGCCCGAGGTGACGCAGCACATCGTGCCCGGTCATCGGGGCGCAACCGGGCGCGACCGCCGTCAACCCGGGGCTGCCGGCCAGTTCCACCAGCTCGGCCACCTCACCCTCGAGGTGGTCGAGCAGGATTTCGCGTTCCATGCGAAGAGTGTGCCGGTTTCGGAGCCGCTGCGTCTCGAGATGGACCCGGATGGGTGCGTCGGTGATCTTCGGAGAGAGTGCTCACCAGCGGTCCCCGTGCACCTCGTGCCCGGGCGGGACGGCGAGCAGACACCGGTAGGC
>JBQGEH010000054.1:0-6408 GCA_052039515.1 Nakamurella sp.
GACGACGAGGACGACGGCGAGCTGCTGGAGGAGGACGACGAGCTCGACGACGGCGACGAGGAGGTCATCGACGACATGGTCGACGACGCGGCCGACGAGACGCTGGACACCGCGGAGGAGGCGCTGGAGGCGACGTTGTCACCGGAGCTGCCGCAGGCACCCAGGAGGGCGAGGCCGGCGGCGGCCGCAGCCACGAGGGAGGCGCGCTTGGAGAACATGGTGGAGCCTTTCTGTCGGTTCGAGGGCACGCTGACGCGCACCTCGAGGCGGGGAACCAGGGGTGGAGCGGTGGTGCGGGACGGGGCCGGCTACTCGACGGTGAAGGCGGTCGAGTCGTAACCGGTGGCGCCGTCCGGTATGGGGGTGCGAACCGCCGAGTCCTGGACTGCTCCGGTGGAATCGGTGGCCCGGCACGTGACGGTGTGCGAACCCGGTGTGGCGTCCCACACGTAGGTCCACTGCCGCCAGGTATCGGTGGTGACTTCGGTGGAGAGCGTGGCCTGTTGCCATTCGCCCTGGTCGATCTGGACCTCGACCGACTGGATGCCGCGGTGCTGCGCCCAGGCGACGCCGCCCATCACGACCTTGCCGGCCGGGAACTTCTGGAACGACTTCGGCACGTCGATGCGGCTGGCCGTCTTGATCGGGCCCTCCGGTGACCAGCCGCGGTCGGTCCAGTACGCGGTCTGCTGGTCGAAGCGGGTGACCTCGAGCTCGGTGACCCACTTGGTGGCGGACACGTACCCGTACAGCCCGGGGACGACCATCCGCACCGGGAAGCCGTGCTCGAACGGCAGCACCGAGCCGTTCATCGTGATCGCGAAGATCGCGTCGCGGTTCGTGTCGGTGAGCACCGACAGCGGGGTGCCCGCCGAGAAACCGTCGTCCGACCGCGACATCACCATGTCGGCGTCCGCGCTCGGACCCGCCTCGGCCAGCAGGTCACGGATCAGCGTGCCCTCCCAGACCGCGTTGCCGACCAGATCGCCACCCACCTCGTTGGAGACACAGGTGAGGGTGACCATCCGCTCTAGCTGCTGGCGGGCCAGGAGATCGTTGTAGGACAAGGTGATCTCGCGGTCCACCATGCCGTGGATGCGCAGCTGCCAGGTGTCGGCGTTCAGACGCGGCACCACGAAAGCGGTGTCGATGCGGTAGAAGTCGGCGTTGGCCGTGACGAACGGCGTGATGTCGGGAACGTCCAGGCTCGCACCGGCCGGCAGGGCCGGCATCTTCTCCACGGCGATGGACGCCGTAGACGTCGCCGCCTGCGCCTGCGACGACTCCGCGCCGGCCGAGCTCGGGATGACCCGGGACAGCCCGCCCGCGACGACCGCCGCACCGGCGCCGCCGGCCGCGAGCGTCAGGAAGCGGCGGCGGTCTCCGGCGGCCGCGCCGGCGGTCGGCAGTGCGCCGACCATCCGGGTGAGCAGCCAGAGCCCGACGGCCACGGCGATCACCGTCGGTACGACGTCCACCAGCGACGCCTCGGAGCGGCTGTAGACCGCCACCGCGACGACGAGACCCAGGACGGCGTAGACGATCTGGGCGGCGCGCAGAGATCCGCGGGCGATCAGCCCGAGGATCGCGGCCAGGACGAGCAGGGTGAGTCCCATGCCGGCCTTGAGCGCAACCTTGTCGTAGACGCCGAACACCTGGATGGCGAAGCTCTTGAGCCATTCCGGGGTGAACTGGATGAAGGTCGAACCCAACCCGAACAGGGGAGAGGAGGACGTCGCGGTCGAGGTCACACCGATCCACGACCCGATCGCCGCGAGCAACTCGGCGACCGCCACCGTGAGACCGACCGCGATCACGCCGGCGAGGACGGCGAACCAGCGGCTGAGGCCGCGGGCTCCCGCCTCGGTTCCGGTGCTCGGAACCTCCGGGTTTCTCGTATCGATGGTCACGGGAGTCCATTCGGGGCGATGCGGTGGTCGGATGGGTGGCGTTACGAGAACGTGTCCTTCGCAACGGCAATCGAGCTGACAGGTGGTGCGGTGGCGCCCGGCCGCAGTGCGGTGATCGGACACGGTCGGCGTATCGCTCGGACACTGGAATGCCCACTTTCGCGTCCGCTACTCGTCCACAGGCGATTCACATGGAGCCGTAGCGAGGCCGTGACCGGGTCGCGGTGGTGGCTGCGGTGGTGGCTGCGGTGGTGGCGACGGCCAATCCGGTCGGGCCGCCGCCCCGAATCCATTCCGCGAGCGTGCCGGGGTCGACGACGACCGGCCGGCCCGCCCTTCGACGGTGGCCGACCGCGGCTCCACCCCCACGGGGGCGACCCACGATCCACCCGCACCACCCCCACGACGGCTCCGGACAGAGGAGGATGACCAGGTGACCACCAGCCAACCGCGCCCGGGCGTTCCCCGGCCCGCGTCCGCCGAGGCCGCCTCCGCCGTGACCGCCGAGGACCTGCTCACCGCCGTGGCCCTCGGTGACCAGGCGGCCTTCGCGCAGCTCTACGACCTGATGTCGCCCCGGGTGTACGGGCTCGTCCGGCGCGTCCTGAGGGATCCGGCGCAGGCCGAGGAGGTCGCGCAGGAGGTCATGCTGGAGATCTGGCGGCGGGCCAGCCGCTTCGACCGGGCCCGCGGTTCGGCCCTGTCCTGGGTGATGACGATGGCGCACGCGCGGGCGGTGGACCGGGTCCGGTCGGAGCAGTCCTCGACCGACCGCGACCTGAAGTACGCCACCGCGTCGGTGCAGCGCGACGTCGACGTCGTCGCCGACGCCGTCGAGACCTCGCTGGAGAAGAAGCAGGTGCAGCGCTGCCTGGGCGGCCTCACCGCGCTGCAGCGGGAGTCCATCAACCTGGCCTACTACTCCGGCTACACGCAGGCCGAGGTCGCGGCCGCACTCAAGGTCCCGCTCGGGACCGTCAAGACCCGTCTCCGCGACGGGCTCATCCGTCTCCGCGATTGTCTGGGGGTCGCGTCATGATGGCGCACGATCCGTCCCTGTTCGCCGGCGGCGCCGCGCTGAACGCTCTCGACGAGATGGAGGACGAGCAGTTCCGCCGTCATCTCGAGGACTGCCCGACCTGCCAGTTGGAGCTGGCCGGGTTCGTCGAGACCGCCGCCCGGCTGGGTGCGGCCTCGGCCGAGACACCACCGGCGTCGCTGCGCGCGTCCGTGCTCGCCGCGGTCGCCGTCACCCGGCAGCTGCCGCCGCTGACCGGTTCCGCGGTCGTCGAGCCGGCCCCGCCGGCGGACGCCACGAGCGGAGCGCAGGTGATCGACCTCGCGTCCCGGCGCCGGCTGCGGGGCCGCTGGTTGCTCACCGCCGCGGCCGCGGTCGCCGTCGCGCTGGTCGGCCTGACCTTCTTCCTCGTCAACCGACCGGCCGGGACGACCGATCAGGCCGACGCGCTGCGGCAGTGCGTCAACACCGCCGCCGACCGGGAGCAGAAGCCCACCGCACCCGGATCCACGGGTGACACCACGGTCATCGTTTCGGCGAGCTGCGGCGGCGCGCTGCTGTCGTTCGCCGACGTCCCGGCACTGGACGCGGGCAAGACCTACCAGCTGTGGGTCATCTCCGGCGACCAGACCCGCTCGGTGACCACCCTGCAGCCGGCGGCCGACGGCACCATGCCGCAGACGGTGGCTGCCGTCCGGGTCGGGGACACCGCCCTCGGGGTGACCGTCGAACCGGCCGGCGGCTCGCCCGCACCGACGACCACCCCGGTCATCACCGTTCCGTTGTCGGCCTGAGACCTTTCCGCAGCTTTCCGCGACCCCCGCTCCCGTAGCCTCCCTGAGGATGAACGGGGCCGGGGGTCGTCGCGTGCGTGCGGTCCGGTGCCGTCCGCGTCACACCGTGCAACCCGCCGCCGGGCCGGCCGCGTCTGGACGTCGTGAGGGGAACGGCGGGTGACGGCGGCGCGGGACGAGGACTTCTCGGCGTACTTCGCCGCCCGTCGCGACCCGGTGCGCCGGCTGGCCTTCCTGCTGTGCGGCGACTGGCACAAGGCCGACGACCTCGCCCAGGTGGCGTTCGTCAAGCTCTACGGCGCCTGGGACCGGGTCCGCGACCGGGCCGCGATTGACGCCTACGGCCGCTCGTGCCTGGTCCGCTGGGTGGTCGACGAGGCCCGCCGGCCCTGGCGGCGGGAGACGGTCGTCGAGTTCCTGCCGGAGAACGCCGAGGAGGGCGCCGACCTGGCCGCGCTGGTGGCCGACCGCGAGGTGTTCCGGCGGGCGCTCGCCGAGGTGCCGCCGAAACAGCGCACCGTGCTGGTGCTGCGCTACTACGAGGGGATGGACGTCGCGTCGGCCGCGGCGGCGATGGGCATCTCCGAGGGGACGGTCAAGAGCCAGACCGCGCGTGGTCTGGCCGCGTTGCGGACCGCCGTGCAGGCGCTCGGCGTGACCGGGCCGGACGGCCGTGACCGGCGCGACGACACCGACGACACCGAGGGGAGGACACGGCGATGACGCACGACCGTGACCCCTTCGACGGTCCGTCGCCCGTCGGGCCGCTCGGGGACGCGCTGCGGGACCTCACCGGGGACGCCCCACCGGCCGGATTCACCGAGTGGCAGGTGCGCGCGCAGCACCACGACCGCGGCTCGTTCCGGCGGCAGGTGCTGGGCGGCCTGGTCGGCGTCGCCGCGGCGATCGGGCTGCTGGTGCTGTTCATCGGGTTCCTGGGTACGGGCGGCAGTGACACCGCGGCGTCACTGACGTCGTCCGCGGCGAACATGTCGACGACCTCGACTGCCTCGTCGTCGGCGGCGTCCGCCTCGTCGTCGACAGTCGCGTCGGGGTCCTCGGCGGCGACGTCCGCGTCGTCGGCCGGTAGCGCCTCGGTGTCCCAGGAGGCCGGCGGGGGCGCACCCGCACCCGGCAGCTCCGCTCCCGACGGAGCTCCGCCCCAGGCCACGGGCGCCGGAACGGCGGCGCCGTCGGACCCGTCGTTCCAGAGCAGCGACGGCGGCTGCCGCGCCGCGCCCTTGTCCGACGCCGCCCGGCAGGCCGTCAAGGGCCTGATCCCCGGACTCACCCCCGACATCAGCTGCGCCCTCGACGACAGCGACCTCGGGGTGCAGCGCTGGACGCTGACCGGCGGCAGTCTGGTCGCCGCACTGCGCGCCGGGGTCTACGACCCGTGCGCCGACGGCAGCGCCGCGTGCACCGACGTCCCGGACCGGCCCGGGGTGCGGACCGCCGAGGTGAACGGCGCCACCGTGGTCTGGGTCGGCGGCCGGGACGGTTCGGCCGTGCTCACCGCCACTCCCGCCGGGGTGCTGCCGGTCACCACGCTGGCCGACGCCGCGACCGCCCTGGCGGCCACCGCGGGGTGACGGACATCCGTCCGGGGCACCGTCCCCCGGCTGGGAGAATGGTCGCCGTGAACAGCCCCGTCACCAACGTCCTGGCCACCCGGTACGCCTCGCCCGCGATGGTGGCCGTGTGGTCGCCGGAGAACAAGATCGTCGCCGAACGCCGGCTGTGGCTCGCGGTCCTGCGCGCCCAGGGCCGGCAGGGGCTGACCGTGGCCGACGGCGTACTGGCCGACTACGAGGCCGTCCTGGACACCGTCGATCTCGCGTCGATCGCCGCCCGCGAGCGCGTCACCAAGCACGACGTGAAGGCCCGCATCGAGGAGTTCAACGCCCTCGCCGGCCACGAGCAGGTGCACAAGGGCATGACCAGCCGCGATCTGACCGAGAACGTCGAGCAGGCGCAGATCCTGCAGGCGCTGACCCTGGTCCGCGACCGTGCCGTCGCGGTACTGGCCCGGCTCGCCGAGCGCGCCACCGAGTACTCCGACCTGGTGATGGCCGGCCGCTCGCACAACGTCCCGGCACAGGCCACCACCCTCGGCAAGCGGTTCGCGTCCGCGGCCGACGAGGTGCTGCAGGCCTACCAGCGCATCGAGGACCTGCTGGCGCGGTACCCGCTGCGCGGCATCAAGGGACCGGTCGGGTCGTCCCAGGACATGCTCGACCTGCTCGGCACCGCCGACGGTCTGGACCGGTTGGAAACCGAGGTGGTGCAGGAGGTCTCGGGCACCAGTCGGGTGCTGACCAGCGTCGGCCAGGTGTACCCGCGGTCGCTGGACTACGAGGTGCTGTCCGCGCTGGTGCAGCTGGCGGCGGGGCCCGCCTCGTTCGCCACCACCGTCCGGCTGATGGCCGGTGCCGAGCTCGCCACCGAGGGGTTTCTGCCCGGTCAGGTCGGCTCGTCGGCGATGCCGCACAAGATGAACGCCCGGTCGTGCGAGCGGGTGTGCGGGCTCGCCGTCATCCTGCGCGGCTACGCCTCGATGGCCGGGGAGCTGGCCGGTGCGCAGTGGAACGAGGGCGACGTGTTCTGCTCGGTGGTCCGCCGGGTCGCCCTGCCCGACGCGTTCTACGCCATCGACGGATTGTTCGAGACATTCCTGACCGTCCTG
>JBQGEH010000055.1:0-4606 GCA_052039515.1 Nakamurella sp.
GAGATCACCACCCCCGGTGACCCGGGCACCGAGGCGGTCACCGAGGCGACCGACATCGTCTGGTCGTGGATCGACGCCCACCTGCATCCGGCCTCCGCGGTGGTCCCGATCGGGTTCTCCCAGGGCGGACTGATGGCGACCCAGTTGCTGCGCACCCGGCCGCAGCGGGTGCTCGCGCCGGTCGTGCTGGGCGGTTTCGTCCTGAGCGGTCCGCAGCCCGCCGACGAGGTGCTCACCACGACCCGGCCGGCGGTCTTCTGGGGTCGCGGCGCCGACGACCGGGTCATCACCGCCGCGGCGGTGGCCCGCACGGCGGACTTCCTGCCCCGGCACGCCACCCTGGTCGAGCGCGTCTACCCGGGGCTCGCCCACGGCGTGCACGCGGCCGAGATCGCCGACGTGGCCGCCTTCCTCACCGCACTGGTGGGTGCCGACGCCGTCCGGGGCCGGTGACCGCAGGCCGCGACCCTCGGGGGTGATGGCGGCGGTCAGCGCGCCGGCCGGCGTGGTCGCCGCGACCGCCCGGACGCCGCTCGCCCCGGCGGTGGCGGCAGCGCCGGCAGCACCCAGTTCCGGCCCAGCTCGACGTCGTAGGACCAGGGCCGGATGACGCCGTACCCGCCGCCGGGGTAGGGCGTCAGCTCGCCGAACCACCACCGGCCGTCGACCCGGTAGAAGTCGACCCGGATGAAGTCGAACGCCTCACCCAGCCGGCGGGCGTGGTCCAGCAGCTCGTCCAGCCCGTCCGGCGGTGGGGCGGCCGGGCCGGAGGCGATGTCGATCTCGACATCCAACCGGGTCCAGTCGGGGCGGTAGACGGTCCGCCGGTGCCCGCCGTAGCGGCTGCTGTCGACGACGATCATCGCCGTGCGGCCCTCGAAGGTGAAGCACTTGACGTCCTCCGGAGAGACCTCGCCGGGCATCTGCTCCTCGACCAGGAAGCACGCCCGCGCCCGCGAGTAGGCCCACTCGCCCTCGACGGCGGCCAGGTGCTCGCGCAGCCAGCCGCGGGTGGTGCGGCACAGCGCCGTCACCGCGTCGGCGTCGAGCCGGCCCCGGCCGAAGTGCACCAGACCGCTGCGGTGGTTGGGTTTGAGCACCCAGCGGTCCGGCAGGTCGACGCCGGTCAGCTCCCCGAGATCGGCGCCCGACCAGAGCGTCTCGGGGATCCGCAGGCCGGGTCCACCGTGGGCGGCCGCCCAGTCCTTCATCGCCAGCTTGTCGCACGTGGACGCGAGGAGCTCGCGCCGGTCGTACAGGCAGCGCCAGTTCAGCTTCTCGTTGAACGCGACCGGGTGCCGCAGGTCCAGCCACCGCCGCCGGACGACGAGCGACCGCAGCTGCCGGTGCAGCACCGGGCTGAGCCGCTGCAGGGCGCGGTGGACGATCTGCACCCGCAGGGCGGAGAGGTTCGGCACGGCCGTCACGGTAACGCCGCCCGCCGCCGGCGTACGCCGGGCGGTCCCGCCGGTCAGCGGGTTAGGCTCCGACCGCGGGGAAACAGCCTCCGTCGGCTCCGTCCGGAGCCCCGGTCGCCGTCGCCCCCAGGAGAGCGCTTGCTCCAGTCGCCCGCCCCACCCGCGGTCACCGTCGTGCTGCCCGTCTTCGACCAGGCGGACTTCCTGCCGCGGGCGCTGGCCGGGTTGCTCGCCCAGGACGGCTGGCGGTGCGGCCCCGGCCCCCGCGGCTGGGAGCTGATCGCGGTCGACGACGGCTCCACCGACGACCCCGCGGCCCGCGCGGCCGACGTCATCCCCGGCACCGGCATCCGCTGGATCGTGCTGCCCGCCAACACCGGACTGGGAGCCGCCTGCAACGCCGGCCTGGACGCGGCCACCGGCGACGTCGTCGCCTACCTGCCCGCCGACGACTGCTGGTACCCCGGGCATCTCACCGCGCGGACCACCGCGCTGGACGCGACGCCCGACGCGGTGCTGGCCACCACCGGGGTGCGGGTCGACGGCGCCGACCACCCGGACGGGCCGCCGGCCGGGACCCAGCTGGTGCAGGTCGCGCACCGGCGCACCGGACGGCGGTGGCGGGAACGGGCCGACCTCGAGTCCGACGACCTGGACCTGCTGCTGCTCGCCGACCTGCGCGCCGACGGCGCCACCAGCACCGGGGAGGTCACCTGCGAGTGGGTGCAACACCCCGCGCAGCGCTGGCGCACCTTCGCCCGGCACACCGACGGCGGGCTCAACCCGTTCCGCGCCCGCTACGGCGCGGCCGGACCGCTGCGGTTCGCCGCCCGCGGCGCCGACGTCGTCGACGAGCGGGACCTCTACGGGCCGGCCGAGCCGCCGCGCGTCCCGGACGCCGCCGACCGGCACGTCCTGCTGGTCGGCGAACTCGCCTACAACGCCGACCGCATCCAGGTGCTCGCGGCCCGCGGCATCCGGTTCTCCGGTCTGTGGATCGACGACCCACTGGGCTTCATGACCGTCGGCCCGCTGCCGTTCGGCGCGGTCCGGGACCTGCCCCGGACGGGCTGGCGGGACGCGCTGCGCGCCGACCCGCCCGAGGTCGCCTACTGCCTGCTCAACTGGCGCAGCCTGGCCCTCGCTCTCGAGGTGGCCGACGCGCTGCCCGAGCTGCCGCTGGTCTGGCACTTCAAGGAGGCCCCGCAACGCTGCCGGGCCCGCGGCGACTGGCCGCTGCTGGCCCGCCTGTGGGATCGCGCCGACCACGTCGTGCTCGCCAGCGACGAGGAACGGGAGTGGCTCGAGCTCGCCCTGCCCGGGCGCCGCAACCCCGGCCGCACGCACGCGATCGACGGGGACCTGCCCCGGGCGCGCTGGTTCGCCGGCGACCCGGCGCCGCGGCCCGACCGCCCGGGGACGCACACCGTCTGCGTCGGCCGTCCGGTCGGGTTGGACCCCGCGTTCCTGGCGGCGCTGGCGGCCGCGGACGTCCACGTCCACCTGCACGGCGCCCCCGCCGACGGCGATCCGTGGCTGCGGGAGGCGCGGTCCGCCGCCCCGGACCACCTGCACCTGCACCCTGCGGTGCCGCCACCCGCCTGGCGGACCGCGCTGTCCGGCTACGACGCCGGCTGGCTGCACGTCGGCGCGACCGCCGGCAACGACGGCGACCTGCGACGGGCCGGCTGGGACGACCTGAACCTGCCGGCCCGGTTGCCGACGCTGGCCGCCGCCGGGCTGCCGGTGCTGCTGCCCGACCGCACCGGGTCGCGCACCGCGGTGAACCGGGTGGTCGACGCGGCCGGCGCCGGCCTAACCTTCACCGACGCCGAACACGCGGCCGCCCTGCTCCGCGACGACACCGTCCTCGCCGCCGCCCGGGCCGGGATGGCCGCCGGCCGGGACCGGTTCACGTTCGAGTCGGTGGTCGACGAGCTCGACGGCATCCTGCGGACGGCGGCGGGCCGGTGACCGGCCCGGCCCCGACGGGGCGGCCGCTGTCGGTGCTGCGGCTGTGCTCGGTGTTCGAGCCGCCGGAGACCGAACACGTCGACGAACAGGCCGCCTTCGACCCCATCGGCGGCATGCAGAACCACACCGCCAACCTCACCCGTGCGCTGGACGCCCAGGGGGTGCGGCAGACCGTCGTCACCTCCCGCCTCGGCGGCGACGTCTCCGACACGCCCTTCGGTCGCGACGCGCGGGTGCTGCGCGTCGGATTCCGCACCACCCGGTTCCGGCAGCTGTGGGCGGCCGGCGCGCTGCGGCGGATCCGCCGGTCCGGGCCGGTCGACCTGGTGCACGCCCACCAGGGCGAGGACCTCGCCGCACTGCCCCTGGGGCTGTACGCCGCGCGCCGGTTCGGGGTGCCGCTGGTGGTCACCCTGCACTGCAGCGTGGCCCACACCGTCCCCGCCGCCGGCGCGAGACTCACCGCCATGCGGGCGTTCGGCGGCCCGCTGGAGACCGCCTGCCTGCAGCGGGCCGACCGCGTCATCGCCCTCACCGAGGCCACCGCCGACCGGCTGGGCAGCGTGCGACCCCGGACGGTGGTCATCCCGTCCGGCGTCGAACCGGAGCGGTTCCGGGTGCCGCTGTCGACCCTGTTCGCCGAGATCCCCGGACCGGTGGTCCTCTACCTCGGCCGCCTCGCCCGGCAGAAGGACGTACCCACCCTGGTGCGCGCGTTCGGCCGGCTGCGCCGCCCCGCCTCGCTGGTGATCGTCGGCGACGGACCCGACCACGCGCGGGTGGACGCGGCGATCGCCGCGCTGCCCCCGTCGATCCGGAACCGGGTGCACCGCTTCGGGTTCCGCCCGCACACCGAGGTGCCCGGACTGCTGGCGGCGGCCGATCTGGTGGTGCTGTCGTCGATCTACGAGGAGATGGGCTCGATCCTGGCCGAGGCCCTGCAGGCGGGCCGGCCCGTGGTGGCCAGCCGGGTCGGCGGCATCCCGTCGGTGTTGCAGGACGGCCGGAGCGGATTGCTGGTGCCGCCGGCCGACCCGCCGGCGATGGCGGCCGCCATCGACCGGCTGTTGAAGGATCCGGCGCTGCTGGCCCGGCTCGGCGCACAGAGCCGGACGGCCGCGGCCGCCTACGACTGGGCCACGTTGGGGAGGTCGGTCCGCGACGTCTACGACGCCGCGCTCGCCGCGGCCGCGTGCTCGGACGCCAACCGGCCC
>JBQGEH010000056.1:0-1536 GCA_052039515.1 Nakamurella sp.
GTGCTGACCGCGGTCGCCGCCGCGTTGGGCACCGGACTGGGTGAGCTGCTGGCGGTGGCCCCGCCGAGCCGGCGCGCGGCGTTGGAGATCGAACTGGAGAAGGCGCAGCGCGCTGATTCGTTCGAGGCGCTGCACATCCCCGCGGTTCGACCGGGGCCCCGACTGCCGACGGAGGCGCTGGAGGCGCTGGTCGGTCTGCACCGGGCGCTCGCGGCGGTCCAGGCGGAGCGGGCGGCGACACCGGAGCACGCCCGCCGAGCCAACGCGAAGCTGCGGCAACGGATGCGCGACCAGGACAACTACTTCGGTGACATCGAGAAGGTCGCGGCCGGCCTGCTGCAGGCCGTCGGCTACCGGGAGGGTCCGATCACCCGGACCGTCGTCGACCGGATGGCCGCGCACCTGGGCTTCGCGCTGGTGCACACCTCGAACCTGCCGCAGTCGACGCGGACGGTGACCGACCTCGCGAACCGCACGATCTACCTGCCGCAACCCGATGCGGGGCAGCACGATTCGCGGTCACTGGCGCTGCAGGCCCTGGGTCACGTCATGCTGGGGCATCAGGTGCCGGGGGACTACGCCGAGTTCCTGGAGCAGCGGGTCGAGGTGAACTACTTCGCCGCGGCGCTGCTGATCCCGGAGAAGGGGGCGCTCTCGCTGCTGCGCAGGGCGAAGGCGGCCAAGGACATCGCCATCGAGGACCTGCGCGACGCGTACGGGGTGTCGTACGAGACCGCGGCGCACCGTTTCACCAATCTGGCCACCCGGCACCTGGACCTGCCGGTGCACTTCATGCGGATCTCCTCGTCCGGATTGATCTACAAGGCCTACGAGAACGACGGGGTGCACTTCCCGAAGGATCCGACCGGCGCGATCGAGGGTCAGCGGGTGTGCCGGTACTGGACGGCGCGGGTGGTGTTCGAGCAGCCGGACCTGTCGGCGGCGTACCAGCAGTACACCGACACCGGCCGCGGGACGTACTGGTGCACGGCGGTGGTCGACCGCACCCCGCAGGGGTTGTTCTCGGTGAGCGTCGGAGTGCCGTACGCGCACGTGAAGTGGATGCGCGGCCGCGAGACGGTCCAACGGTCGCGGTCGAAGTGCCCGGACCCGGCGTGCTGCGAACTGCCGCCGGCCGAGCTGGCCCGGCGCTGGGAGGGCAAGGCCTGGCCGAGCGCCCGGGTGCACTCGCACCTGCTGGCCGCGATGCCCCCCGGGGTGTTCCCCGGGGTCGACGACACCGACGTGCTCGGGTTCCTGGAGGCGCAGAAGCGGGGGCGCTGAGCGGGACCGGGCCCGGCCGGGTTTGTCGGCCCGGACGGCGTGGCATACCCGTGAGTACCGCTGGAAACCACCGGCGTCCGTCGTCATGACGTGGGCCCGTGGCCCCGGGGTGGCGACCGCGGGAAGGATCCCCATGAAGGCACTCACCTGGCACGGCAAGCGCGACGTCCGCGTGGAGGAGGTCCCGGATCCGAAGCTGCAGGATCCGACGGACGCCATCATCCGCATCACCTCGACCGCGATCTGCGGTTC
>JBQGEH010000057.1:0-1866 GCA_052039515.1 Nakamurella sp.
TGTGTGGGAGCGTCGCAGCATGCATCGCATCCTCCTGCGCGAAGTCGTGATCGACGTTCCGAGCGCCAGGCTCGCCGAGACCCGTGACTTCTGGGCCGGTGCGCTGCTGGCCGATGCTCGCGATGTGCCGGGGTTCGCCGAGTTCACCGCGCTGGTGGAGCCGGCCGCGTTGTCGTGGGTCGCGTGACGATGCAGGCCTCGTAGAGCGCACGATGAGCCGTCGAACGACTACAACCCGACCGTGCGTGCCCGTTCCTCGAACCACGGCGAGTCCGGCGGCACCACATCGAACAGCAGGCCCGCCGGATCACGCATGACGACCCACGTGCGCCCTTCGGCGACGACCGTCGCACCCAGGCTGGTCAACCTGGCGACCTCCGCCCAGACGTCGTCGGTCTCGATGTCCAGGTGGAACCGGGGCCCGTCCTCGCCCACGTCCTGCAGGCCGACCCACGACAACGCGGCCGGCTCCACCAGCGCAGTGAACTCGGTGTGGTCCGGCACGTTGCGAGCCTCCGCCAGCAGGGCACCGGTCCAGAAGTCACGGGTCTCGGCGAGCCTGGCATTCGGAACGTCGATCACGACTTCACGCAGGAGGATCCGATGCATGCTGCGACACTCGCACACCCCTACCCCGCCGACGTAGGAACACGGCAGCTGCCGGGGAGCCTCGGCGCGCCGGTGCGCCGTGCCAGCACGACCAGCTGCCGACTCTCCTCGGCGGCGAAGGCCGAACCGTCATAGCCACCCCACCGCTCGACCACCTCGAAGCCGGCCTCGGCGAGGCTGCGCAGGAGGAACTCGGGATCCCAGTGCCGCACCGTCTCCTGGATCCGACGACCGTCCGGCTGTTCCTCGCCGTGGGTCTCCACCGCATCGCCGTCCGGACCGCGGTCGATGGCCATCACCCCGGGCCAGTGCCGCCAGACCTCGGCCCGCGGATTCCACGAGTCCAGCACCAGATGGCCGCCGGCGACCAGCGTGCGCCGCAGGTCGGCCAGCAGGTCGTGCCAGGCGCGACGGGTGGACAGGTAGTTGGCCACGTGGGCGCTGAGGACCACCAGATCGGCGTCCTCGGCGGGCAGATCGGCGGCGGTCCCCCGGATCCACCGGACGGCCCCGCTCCCCGGCCGACTCCGAGCGAACTCCAGGACCGCCCGACCGGGATCGACACCGGTGACCTGCATCCCCCGCGCCGCCAGATCGAGAGCCAACAGACCGGTGCCGCAGCCCACATCGCTCACCCGCACTGCCCCGACCCGCTCGGCGAGAGCAGCGATGAAGCGCAGATCCTCGCGATCGCCGTTCTCCTCGTCGTAGCCGGCCGCCGCCGTCTCGTCATCGGGCCAGCGCTCGATCACCACCGGCCGCAGATAGCGACGGCACCGGTACACCCGTCGGAACCGCTCACGCAGGGCGGCCTCCTCGGCCAGCGGTGCGTGGTGGAAGGCCTTCACCGGGGGTCCGAGCGGAGCCGGAGCATGGAACCCGGCGGTCTCGTCGGAGTCGACGTGGACGTGGAGGTACTCGGTCTCGATCCGGAACCCGTGTCGCACGTACCACCGGTTGGCGGCCGCATCCTGGCGGGTCCAGGCATCCAGCCGCTCCACGCCGGTGGCCCGCAGTCGTTCCAGGCCCGCCTCGAGGAGCGCATCTGCGACTCCGGCTCCCTGATGATCGGGGTGCACCGCGACGCAGTCGATGGTGGCGACCGATCGGCCGTCCTCGCACCACAGCTCCAGATCCAGCAGCCCGACCACTTCATCCGGGCCCGGTTCGCCGCCGGAGCGGAGGCCTTCGACGACGGCGACCAGCTGCACCGACTCCCGCTCGAAGCGGGTCCGGGAGGTCACCACATCGTCGAAG
>JBQGEH010000058.1:0-5694 GCA_052039515.1 Nakamurella sp.
ACACCCGCAGGGCGTCGGACCCCCCCCGCGTCCCGGGCCGGTGCCTCCGGCCCGGGACGCGCTCTATCCTGGACGGGTCCAGACAGACGCCCGCCGCTGAACCTGCGGCCCGCGTCCGGGAGCATCCCGTGACCGACGTCCACACCCCCACCTCACCCGCCGCGCAGTTGCGCGCGCACGGGCTGCGGGTCACCGCCCCGCGCGTCGCCGTGCTCACCGCGGTGGCCGCGGCGCCGCATTCCGACGCCGAACACCTCGTCGCGGCGGTCCGCGACGCCGGCGCCGACGTGTCCCGCGCGTCGGTCTACAACGTCCTGCTCACGCTCACCGAGCGCGGGCTGCTGCGGCGTCTGGAACCGGCCGGTTCCCCGGCCCGCTACGAGACCCAGACCGGCGACAACCACCATCACCTGGTCTGCCGGTCGTGTGGCTTCACCGCCGACGTCGCCTGCGCGACCGGGGACCGCGGCTGCCTGACCCCGTCCGACCCGGCGGGATTCGCCGTCGACGAGGCGGAGGTCCTGTTCTGGGGCCTGTGCCCGTCCTGCCAGGCCGCCGCGTCCGCCTGACCCCCGTCCGACCGCGGCGCCGGCCGGCGCCGCTGCACGCCCATCCGTCCCCGAGAGAGGAATCGCCATGACCGATGTCGCCCACCAGGGTCCCGCCGACAGCGAACAGGACCGGCCGGTGCTCACCAACCGCCAGGGCCACCCCGTCTACGACAACCAGAACCAACGCACCGTCGGGCCGCGCGGGCCGGCGACCCTGGAGAACTACCAGTTCCTGGAGAAGATCAGCCACTTCGACCGCGAGCGCATCCCGGAGCGGGTGGTGCACGCCCGCGGCGCGGTGGCGTTCGGGACGTTCGAGGCGACCGGGCGGTGGGGCGACGAGCCGATCGCGCGGTACACCCGGGCCAAGCTGTTCGCCGAGCCCGGCAAGACGACGGACGTGGCGATCCGGTTCTCCACCGTGATCGGTGGCCGCGATTCGTCCGAGGCGGCGCGCGACCCCCGCGGTTTCGCGGTGAAGTTCTACACCGAGGACGGCAACTGGGATCTCGTCGGCAACAACCTCGCGGTGTTCTTCATCCGCGACGCGATCAAGTTCCCCGACGTCATCCACTCGCTCAAGCCCGACCCGGTCACGTTCCGGCAGGAACCGCCCCGCATCTTCGACTTCATGTCGCAGACGCCGGAGTCGATGCACATGCTGGTCAACCTGTTCAGCCCGCGCGGCATCCCGGCGAACTACCGCACCATGCAGGGGTTCGGGGTCAACACCTACAAGTGGGTCAACGCCGACGGACAGACGCACCTGGTCAAGTACCACTTCCAGCCGCGGGCGGGCGTGAAGAGCCTGACCGAGGCCGACGCCGCGAACATCCAGGCGACGAACCTGGGTCACGCCTCGCAGGACCTGTACGAGTCCATCGAGAACGGCGAGTACCCGCAGTGGGACCTGTACGTCCAGCTGATGAGCGACGACGAGCACCCGGAGCTGGACTTCGACCCGTTGGACGACACGAAGACGTGGCCGGAGAACGACTTCGAGCCGAAGCTGGTCGGAACCCTCACGCTGAACCGCAATGTCAGTGACCACCACAACGAGAACGAGCAGATCTCCTTCGGCACGGGCGTGCTGGTGGACGGGCTCGATTTCTCCGACGACAAGTTGCTGGTGGGGCGGACGTTCTCCTACTCCGACACCCAGCGGTACCGGGTCGGGCCGAACTACCTGCAGCTGCCGGTGAACAGCCCGAAGAACGCCCGGGTGGCGACCAACCAGCGGGGTGGCCAGATGAGCTACGGCGTGGACCTGGGGGAGGGCCAGAACCCGCACGTCAACTACGAGCCGTCGATCACCGGCGGCCTGCGGGAGGCGCAGTACCCGACGCACGACGTACAGGGGCCGGAGATCACCGGGCGGCTCACCCGGGCCCGGCTGCCGCGCACCGACGACTACACCCAGGCCGGTCAGCGCTACCAGCTGATGGAGCAGTGGGAGAAGGACGATCTGGTCGGCAACTTCGTGACGCTGATCGGACAGGCGGCCCGCCCCGTGCAGGAGCGGATGGTCTGGCACTTCCTGATGGTCGACGACGAGCTGGGGCTGCGCGTCGGGGAGGGGCTGGGCATCTCGGCCGACGACGTCCGTCACCTCGAGCCGCTGCAGACGCAGACGCTGTCCGAGGCCGAGCTCACCCGGCTGTCGCAGCTGGGCAAGAACGGGCCGCGCGACGTCACCGGCCTCACGATGACGCACGTGGTTCCCAACGAGCACGTGGTGGTCACCCGCTGATCCGGGGTGGGCGGGGCGAGGTTTGCCCCGCCCACGGCGCGGGCAGTCCGCAGGCAGCGCGGTCGTCGGGGACGAGGGTCGCTCCGGGTCGAACAGCCGGCCCGCCAGGTGGGGGCGCCGGATCGGCGCACCCCGCGCGGTGCATGGCACCGCCAACGGAAGCGGACGAGATGACCGGTGCGGTGAGCGATGTCGACGGCGGCTCGCGATGACCACCACGGAACGGGTACCGGCCGCCGACGCTGTCACTGACACCGGGCCAACGCCCCGCCGCGCGGGCAGGGTCCGTTCCGGTGCCGCGCAGCTGTTGGTGTCGTGGTTGCCGCTCGGTTTCCTGTTGCTGGCCTACGCCGCGGCCCAGCTGATCAACGCCCCCATCGGCGACAACCTGGTCCAGGGTGCGCGCAACGCCCTCGGCTTCGGGCTGCACGTCTCCGAGCCGGTCGCGTTCGACCGCGGGGTGTTCGGCACGCTCCCGACTGCGTGGCTCCAGGAGCACCTGCACCCGGACGGCCGACCGCACTGGTACGACGCCGTTCTCGGGATCGTGTACGTCAGCCACTTCGTGGTGATCCCGGTGACGACGGCGGTGCTGTGGTTCCGCTACCGGGACCGTTTCCGGCCGTGGATCACCGCGGTGCTCACGATGGTGCTCATCGGGACCGTCACCTACGTCGTCTATCCGATGGCCCCGCCGTGGATGGCCGACCAGCTCGGGGCCACCGATGGTGTCGTGCGGATCTCCGACATGGGCTGGCGGTACCTGCATCTGGAGAGCGTGGGTGACCTGCTGACCCGGAGCCAGGGAGCGTCCAATCCGGTGGCGGCGATGCCGTCGCTGCACGCCGCAGGGGCGGCGTTGGTGCTGCTGTTCTTCTGGGCGTCGGCGCGCGGGTGGGTGCGGGCGGTGCTGGTCGTCTACGCGCTGTCGATGGCGTTCGTGCTGGTGTACAGCGGTGAGCACTACGTCATCGACGTGCTCGCCGGTTGGGTCACGGCCGCGCTCGGAGTGACGGTGTCGTGGCTGGTGTTCCGTCGGCGGCGGGAGCGGGCGTGAGCCGTCCGGCGGTGACCGTGCTGGCGGTGGTGCGGGCCGGCTGGGGGCTGGCGTTGCTGATCGCGCCCGCCGCGGTGACGTCGACGGTGCACCACGCCCCGCCCGGGACCCGGACCCGCGTCGTTGCGCGGGTGCTCGGCGCCCGCCACCTCGCGCAGGCTGCGGTGACCGCTGTCCGGCCCACCCGCGAGGTGCTGCGCGGCGGAGCCGTCGTGGACGTCCTCCACGCCTCGTCGATGGTGGCGCTGGCGGTCGTCTCGGGGCCCTACCGGCGGGCCGGGTTGACCGACGCCGCGGGGGGGAGCGCTTTCGCGCTCGCCACCCGCGGCGTCGCCTGAACCGCTGACGCGGCGGGTGTCAGCTCACCGACAGCCGCGGATCGCCGATCAGGACGAAGGGCGCCCAGTGCAGCATGTCCCGGATCTCGTCGTCCAAGTCGGTGTCCGGTGCGTCGGGGCCGTCGACGAGAAGGACGATCTCCCGGCCGTCACGGGCACGGGTGTTCGCCGCTGTGTCCGCCGTCGCGAGCGATGCCCGCAGCGTCGCGCGAGCGTGGTCCATCACCTCGCGCAGGTCCACGGTGCCGGCTCCGTCCCGGCGCCGCGCGGTCAGCTCCTCGTAGAAGGCGGTCATGAAGACGGCGGCGCTGACGTCGTCGACGGGCCACAGGCTCGCCAGGACGGTGGTCGCGCCGGCCTCCGCGGCGGCCTGCGAGATGCCGTACAGGCCGGCGCCGTCCCGCGGCCCGCCGACCGCGGTGCTGCAGCCGCTGAACACCACGAGATCGGCGCGCATGCCGCCGTCGAACAGGTCGTCGAGGCCGGCCCAGCGGGGACCGGCGGCGCCGGCGAACAGCAGGCTGCTGCGACCGCCCCGGCGAGCGTCCGCGCGGCCGTGCACCGCGATGTGGGCGATGTCGACCGCAGGTCCGGTGGCCAGGGCGTCCCGGACCGCGCCGAGGGTGCAGTCCGGCCCGAGCAGCGTCGGGGTGTCCAGCAGGGCGGCCACCCGCTCGCACTCCTGGCGGGCGCCCGGCAGCGTGCCGTCCGAATCACCGGCCACCACGCACCGCCCCGCCCACCGGCGATCCGGGTCGGAGAACCGCAGCACACCCACCGCCGGGATGCGGCCGACGACCGTGTGGTCGCCCCAGGGCAGGCCGTCGAGCGGGACGGCGTGGAACGGCAGGTTCGTCAGCGCGTCGTCGACGGACAACAACACCGATGAGCCGGGCGCCAGTGCCTCCGTCACCGCGCCGACCAGGTCGCGCAACACCGCCGATCGACGGAGCTCCCGCAACACCGCCGCCGGGCGCCGGTGGATGTCTCCGACGGACGCGACGGCCAGCGGGGTCAGGTCGCCGTCGGCGTCCACGGCCCGGACGCCGTCGGTGTCGACCAGATAGGCCCGCAGTCCGGTGTCGGTGACCGTCACGTCGACCAGCGTGGTGGGCGTGGACTGTCGGCCCAGCAGTCCGACCGTCTCCGTCACGTCCGGGGGAAGGAAGACCGCCCCGTCGTCCCCGGCGCGGGCGGTCAGCGCTTCCATCAACCGCCGCGCCCGGATGTGCTGCAGCGAGGCGAACTGGTCGGCCAGTGGTGCGCCGGCCTCCCGCTGGCGGCGCAGCATCTGGCGGTACACCGGATGGTCGGTGTCCAGGTGGGAGCGGGAGCCACCCGGTGGTAACCGGCGCCGGTGCTGCTCCAGCAGGTGCGCAGCTCGGTGCAGGTCCGGCAGTGCTGCGGACGCCGGCACCCCGGGACGGTCGGCGAGCACGTGCAGGAGGCCGAGATCGGCGGTCGTCCCGCTGTCAGGGTCGTCCAAGCGCCCGCGGAGGGCCGCAGCGAGGGTCTCTGCTTCGAGATGCGATCCGGGCAGCTGGTCCAGCACCCGGAGCAGTTCGGTCGACCGCACCAACTCGCCGAACCGGTGTCCGATGTCGCGGGCCAGTTTCACCGCATCGCGTAGGTAGTGGGCAGCCAGCTCGAGGTCGCCGCCTTGGAAGGCCATGGTGCCGACCCGGGCGAGCAACCCACCGGCGTCGATGACCGGCAGCCGCGGGTCGGTGGGATCGGCGAGCTCGGCCACCAGCGACTCGTGCAGGCGCAGGTGCGTCAGCCCCTCCGCCGTGAGCAGCATCGGATCCCCGACGGTCCCGGTCACCTCCACACCCCGTCGCTGCATCGCCGACAACGCGATTCCGGCCAGGGCGACCACCGGCGTGAGTGCCCTTTCGAGCCCGGCTGCGCGCGCGTCACTGGCCCACTCGGCTGCGCTTCTGACCCGGTCACGGTCGCCGGAATCCCCGAGGACGGCGGCGGCGTTCACCTGGCAGC
>JBQGEH010000059.1:0-1653 GCA_052039515.1 Nakamurella sp.
GTGCTCGTTCGACCAGAGCCCGGCCACCGTCTGGTTCGGCAACCACGCACGCATCGTCACGCCCTGCACGGTGCAGGTCTGGTACGACTCGATCCCGCACTGCCCGTAGGCGATCCGGAAGTAGCCACCGTCGCCCCAGCCGGCCGACCAGCTGTTGCGGGCGATCCAGCAGCCCTCGGCGTCGTCGTACCCGACGAGCACCACGCAGTGCCCGCCGGCGAGCGAGCCCGTGACGTGGCGGTACACGCCCGAGCGGTAGCTGAAGAAGTCCTGGTAGACGTTGAAGCAGGCCGTGACCGCGCCGTAGGTCGAGATCGCCTCCTTCATCCGCAGCGCGTTGCCCGAGACGTTCTCGAACCCCGTGACCGTGGCCAGCCGGTTGCGCCAGTCGGCGTTCAGCGCCGAGCCGTCCTGGTTGCCGGCGGTGTACGGGAAGTAGTCCTCGAACGTGATCCCCGTGGCCTGCGCGTGGGTGAGCGCGCGGTCCGGCCACCACCCGTTGGAGCAGTTGCGGCCCTCGGACCGGCCGTGGACGTAGAACAGGTGCGCCTCGGACAGGTCGAGCGGCGTCTGGGTGCGCCGGGTGTACCGGAACACGATCTCCATCGCGCCGGCCACGCCGAAGGCCACGCACGAGCCGCAGCCGCCCTGGTCCTTGACCGGGCTGTCGTAGCTCACCCCGCCGACGTTGCGGACGTCGAACATCGCGGGCGCGCCGATGATGTCGGCGCTGGCCGCCCTCGCCGCCATCGCGGCCGACTCGTCGTCGGCCGGCAGCTCCGGCTTCGGGGCGACGCCGAGGCGCAGCCGCCTCTGGTCCTCCTCCAGCGCCGTCATGGACGTGTAGGCCATCTCCCACGGTGCGCCGGCGTCCGCCAACGTCGTGGTCAGGACGTCGAGGTCGAGCGGTGCGCCGCCGTCCCCGTTCGTCTTCCTGCTGGTCGCCATCTTCCGGTCCCTTCCTGGATGCGGCCGTCGGGCACACCGAGTCCCGTGGCATCGCGGTCGTCGACTATACTCGTTGTGGCACAACGGTTTTGGGCCGAAATGTGGTCATGGCGGTAGATCGTCGGCAATGTCCTTCACGATCGCGCAGACCTCGCCGCCGCGGGTATCAGCGCGCCCCGGCGGGGTGTCGTGCGCGGGCCGTCGCCCGGCCCCGTGCGACGCTGGGCCGGTGAGAGTGCTCGGTGTCGACCCCGGTCTGACCCGGTGCGGCATCGGCGTCGTGGACGGCCGCCCCGGGCGCCGCGCCGCGCTCGTGCACGTCGGGGTCGTCACCACCTCGCCGGGTGCCGAGCTGGCCGACCGCCTGCTCGCGGTGGCCGCCGGCATCGAGGCCGCCATCGCCGAGCACCGGCCCGACGTCCTGGCGGTCGAGCGGGTCTTCAGCCAGCACAACGTCCGCAGCGTGATGGGCACCGCCCAGGCCAGCGGCGTCGCCGTCCTGGCCGGTGCCCGCGCCGGGCTGCCGGTCGTCCTGCACACCCCCCCCGAGGTCAAGGCCGCGGTCACCGGCTCCGGCCGCGCGGGCAAGGCCCAGGTCGGTGCGATGGTCGTCCGGATCCTCGGCCTCGAGGCCGCCCCCCGGCCCGCCGACGCCGCCGACGCCCTGGCGCTGGCGATCTGCCACCTGTGGCGGGGCGGCGGCGC
>JBQGEH010000060.1:0-4904 GCA_052039515.1 Nakamurella sp.
CGCGGGGGGCCAACGACGGCCTCCCCAACCCCCTGCGGACACGCCCCCCCCGGCCCCCCCCGCGCCCCCCGCGGGGCCGGGTCCGGTCGTTTCCGGGCCCTGCGTGCCACCCGACGCGCCGGGTGCGGCGGCCCCATGGCGGTTGCGCATCATGAGGCGCGTCACGCTTGGCGCAACGATGCACCCGGCGGTCCGTCGTCGATGACGGCCAGGTGACACGATTTCGTCGGTTCTCCGGGGGCTGTGGACCCGGATCGTCGTCGCGACCCGGATCAAGCCGGTGATTGATCGGAATTCGCGTTGCGAGGGCGAAATCGCCTCTCTCGCAGGGTTCCCCACGGATGGATGCAATTTGGTCACAATCCGTTCCGGGTGGTTTGAGCCTCCTGGGAGGGGTGCCCCGTGTGGGCTACTCTCCTGTGTCACGACAGCCGGACCGGCGGGAGGATCATCCGCCGCGGCAGACTTCCGCAGTAACCCGTTCGGTCACCGTCGGGTGCGCCGAGAAATCTAAGGAGAGTCAGTGCGGAGCAGTTACCTGGCGAAGTTCGCCGCATTCGGAGTGGCCGGGGCGCTCGCGCTCACCGCCTGCTCCAACAGCACCACCCCGACCGCCAACACCGGCAGCACGAGCTCCTCGTCGTCGACCTCCGGCTCCGCGCCGGCCGGTGGCGGCAACAGCGGCGCCACCTACAAGATCGGCTTCCAGGGGCCGCTGTCGGGTGACAACCAGCAGCTGGGCATCAACGAGGTCAACGCGGTCGAGCTGGCCGTCGAGCAGGCCAACGCCGCGGGCGACCTCGGCTTCACCCTCGAGCTCGTCAAGTCCGACGACGTGGGGCTCCCGGACAAGGCCCCGGCCGCCGCGCAGACCCTGCTGCAGGACACCGCCGTCATGGGCGTCGTCGGCCCGAGCTTCTCCGGCGCCACCAAGGCCGTCGGTGCCACCTACAGCGAGGCGCAGCTGGCGCTGATCAGCCCGTCGGCCACCAACGCCACGCTGACCACCTCCGGCTGGACCGCCTTCCACCGCATCGTGCCGCCGGACTCCGTCGAGGGTCAGCAGGCCGCCGACTGGCTGGCGACCAAGGCCAAGACCGTCTACGTCGTGGACGACCTGTCCGACTACGGCAAGGGTGTCGGCGACGACGTCCAGAAGGAGCTGGAGTCCAAGGGCGTCACCGTCACCCGCGAGGGTGTGGACGCCAAGACCACCGACTACTCCGCGATCGCCCAGACCGTGACCTCCTCGGGTGTGGAGGCGCTGTTCTACGGCGGCTACGACGCCCAGGCGTCGCTGTTCGCGCAGGCGCTGAAGTCGGCCGGCTTCACCGGCATCACCGTCACCGGCAACGGTGGCAAGTCCTCGGTGTTCACCCAGGGCGCCGGCGACGCGGGCAACGGCTGGTACTTCTCCTGCGGCTGCCTCGACGCGACCGTGGCCCCGGCCGCGGCCGACTTCGAGAAGGCCTACCAGGCCAAGTTCAACACCCCGTCGTCCACCTACTCGCCGGAGGCCTACGACGCGGCCAACGCGATGATCTCGGTCATCAAGGACCTGGCCGCCAAGGGTGAGGTGACCCGCGCCGACGTCCTCGAGGGCGTGAAGAACCTGGACTACAAGGGCATCACGACGACCATCAAGTTCACCGACACCGGTGAGGTCGAGCAGCAGGTCATCAACCTGTACCAGCAGGAGGACGGCACCATCAAGCTCCTCGGCCCGATCGCCGACCAGAAGTAGCACTACCGCAACAGGCCCGGACACTGCAGAATCCCTGCAGCTGAGCGGGTGACGAAGGCGCCGCCGATGTGCACGCTCGGCATCGGCGGCGCCTTTCGGCGTCTTGTGCACCCTCACCACTGTCGTCAGCCCCGCCGGCTGGTTCACGGAAGGCGTCCTGCATGCAGGATTTCATGCTGTACCTGTTCTCCGGGTTGACCCGGGGATCGATGTACGCGCTCATCGCGCTCGGTTACACCCTCGTCTACGGCGTCCTGCAGCTGATCAACTTCGCGCACAGCGAGGTCTTCATGTCCGGGGCCTTCGCCAGCTTCATCGTGGTGTCCGCGGTCGTCGGTGACGGCCAGACGCCGGGCTGGGCGGTCCCGCTGATCTTCGTGCTCGGTCTGGTCACCGGCGGCATCACCGGCGCCTGCATCGCCTGGGGTCTGGAGCGGGTCGCCTACCGGCCACTGCGCCGCCGGGGAGCGCCGAAGCTCGCCTTCCTCATCAGCGCGATCGGCATGTCGTTCCTGCTGTCGGCGCTGGCCGGCAAGCTGTTCAACCGCTTCACCAACAACCAGTTCCCGGACTACTTCAACAAGGACTCGGTGGTCTTCACGATCTTCGGGGCCCAGGTCCGGCTCATCCAGGTCATCATCATCGTCAGCGCACTGATCATGATGCTGTTCCTGGACCGTCTGGTGTCGGGCACCAAGCTCGGCCGCAGCATCCGCGGTGTCGCCGAGGACGCGCCCACGGCCGCCCTCATGGGCATCGACATCGACAAGACGATCAGCAAGACCTTCGTCATCGGCGGCGCCCTCGGTGGGGCCGCCGGCTTCCTGTTCGGCACCGCCTTCGTGTTCTCCAACATCATGGGCTTCCTGCCCGGCGTGAAGGCGTTCGCGGCGGCCGTGCTCGGCGGTATCGGCAACATCCGCGGCGCCATGCTCGGCGGTCTGCTGCTGGGCATCATCGAGGTGCTCATCCCGGCGCTGCCGTTCATCGGGACCAAGTGGACCGACGTCGTGGCCTTCGTGGTGCTGGTCCTGGTGCTGGTCTTCCGGCCCACCGGCATCCTCGGCGAGAAGCTCGGGAGGGCGGCATGAAATCCGGAGTGTTCTCCAACCCGCTGGTCAAGCGGTTCATCGCGTGCCTGGCGCTGGGCCTGGCGCTGGCCATCATGGTCGGCCCGCAGCAGGGCACCCAGCAGGACTACGGACTGGCCTTCCGCGAGGCCGTCTTCGCGCCGCGGGTGTTCATCTTCCTGGGCATCGGCGTGCTGGTGTTCGTCGTGGTCACCTTCTGGCCGCGCATCACCCCCTACTTCAGGCGTCCGGGTGTCTTCCCGCTGGCCGTCGGCGGCATCACCGTGGTCGCCGCGCAGACGCTGCTCAAGTGGCACGACCCGACCGGTGACGGCAAGTTCCACACCGTCGCCGACGCCGCCGCCGGGATCGCCGGTCTCGCTCCGCTGGCCTCGGTCTTCTTCGGCTGGTTGGCGTGGACGCTGCTCATCGTCACCGTCCTCGTGGCCGGTGCGGCCATCGTGCTGGACCGCAAGGTCCTGGGGTGGGTGGCCGCCGCGCTCGCCGTGTTCGGCGTGTTCGTCGTGCTGGTCGCGAGCTCCGCGTTCGAGGCCACCTCGACCCGGCCGGACCACTCGCTCGGCGCCGGCGTCGCCGTGGTCGGCTACCTGGTCATCGCCGCCGCCGCGGTCACCATCGCGATGAGCACCCAGGAGATCGCCGACACCAAGGCGTTCTTCGCCCGGGTGCTGGCCTGGCGACCGGGTCTGCCGCTGGCCGTCCTGGGTATCGTCGTCGGCCTCATCGGGGTCGTCTCGGCGACCTGGTTCTCGCCGAACCGGACCAACGCCACCCTGGTCGACACGTCCGCGTTCTTCGCCGACAAGGGGCTGGCCCCGATCGCGACCGCCTACCTCAGCTGGCTCGGCTACGTCGTGTTCGCCGCTGCGCTGATCCTGGCGGTCGCCGCGACCTACCTGCGGATCACCGCGCTCGGCTGGGCCGCGCTGGTCGTCGGCCTGGTCGGCCTCTACCTGACGCTGAACACGATGTACCTGTTCAGCTCGGCCGCGGCCACCCTGAAGATCGAAGGCGCCAGCGGTCCCTGGCAGAACCTGGGCACCGGCGGCTGGATGACGTCGGCCGGGCTGTTCCTGTTCGCCGGGGCCGGGTTCGTCGTCGCCACCGCGCACCGCCGGAAGGCGAAGACGATCACCGCCGCGGGGATGAAGGTCGCCGCGCCGCGCTCCTCGGACGCCGGTCTGTTCTCCAACCCGGTCGCGACCAAGACCCTGCTGCTGGTCGTGTTCGCGGTCGCGCTGTTCTACCCGCCGACCGCGACCAGCTTCTGGCAGTCGGTGCTCGTCACCCAGATCGGCATCTACGTCCTGCTCGCCGTGGGCCTGAACGTGGTCGTCGGTTGGGCCGGTCTGCTCGACCTCGGCTTCATCGCGTTCTACGCCATCGGCTCCTACGTCACCGCCTACCTGGTGGGCTCGCTGCCGATCAAGCCGCCGAGCTGGCTGGAGATGTCGCCGCTGTGGGCGATCCCGTTCGCCATCCTGGTCTGTCTGATCGCCGGTGTGATCCTCGGTGGACCCACCCTGCGACTGCGCGGTGACTACCTGGCCATCGTGACGCTGGGCTTCGGTGAGATCGTCCGCATCGTCGCCATCAACGCCGACGACGTCACCAACTCCACCCGCGGCCCGTCGCCGCAGGTGCCGCACCCGGTCATCAACCTGGGCTTCGTGCGGTTCGAGTTCGGGCTCAACCAGCTGCAGTACTGGTACCTGCTGCTGATCATCATCATCATCGTGGTCGTGCTGTTCCGGGCGCTGGAGCAGTCCCGCACCGGACGGGCGTGGGCGGCCATCCGTGAGGACGAGATCGCCGCGCAGGCCACCGGCGTGAACACCACCCGGGTCAAGCTGCTGGCCTTCGCGATCGGCGCCTCGACCTCGGGTCTGGCCGGTGTGTTCTTCGCCAGCGACGTCGGGTTCTTCACCCCCGACAACTTCATCCTCAACAACTCCATCCTGGTCGTGGCCTACGTCGTCTTCGGCGGCATGGGCTCGCTGCCCGGCGCGATGGCCGGTGCCGCGGTGCTGACCTGGCTGCCGGAGTTCCTCAAGGACCAGGTGCCGGCC